>JAYUXX010000222.1:0-23275 GCA_043752765.1 Saprospiraceae bacterium
GGGTTAACGGTGACGGCACTTCTCTTCCAAACAACCGGAAATTGAACTATTACGTTGCCAGTCACACCTATCCAGGCCGCGCGACTTATACCATCTCGATGATGGACCCCAACCGGAATGGCGGAATTCTAAATGTAAATCCACCTAATTCCGAGGGCGTTCCATTCTATATTGAAGTCATTTATACATTTCTAAATCCACAGTTTCAAGGCTATAACAACACGGCTATATTACTGCAACCTCCTATTGACTTTGCATGCGTCAAAGAGCGGTATATCCATAATCCAAACGCATACGATCCGGATGGAGACAGTCTTGCTTTTGAATTTATCGTTCCGCTTCAGGATAGTGGAATGAATGTCCCGAATTATATTTTCCCTCAGCAAATTATGCCCGGCTTTGAGAATCAGATGACACTGGATCCGGTTTCAGGTGACCTTATCTGGATGAGCCCTCAAATAGCAGGAGAATATAATGTAGCGTTTAGAGTCAAAGAATATCGTGGAGGTGTACTGATCAGTTCTTTCATTCGCGACATGCAAATCTTAGTTCTTTCATGCAGCAATAAACCACCTGAAATCGTTGCCATCGATGAAATTTGTGTGATTGCCGGCGAACGGCTGGAACTTGATATTTATGTTTCAGATAGCGATACTACTAATCAACTTGTAGAACTAACAGCCGCAGGTGGTCCATTTGAAGTGGAGGGGAATAAAGCAATTCTTGAAGCTGGACCTGATGGATTTCAAACACAGCCCTTCACGGCTAAGTTAATCTGGGAGCCTCAATGCGAACATATCAAAGACCAACCTTATACGGTGATTATTAAAGCTGTTGATAATTTCCAGGATTCAACAGGACTCGTCGATCTTCATGCCATACGTATTAAAGTAATTGGCCCTCCACCACTTGGACTGGATATTACAAATGCACCTGACGCATTTCATATTAGCTGGGAACTTCCCTATCAATGTGATACAACCATCAACGACTATTTCAAGGGATTTTCTGTGTGGAGAAGAACTGGAAGCAATCAATTTGCGCCGGACAGTTGTGAGACAGGCTTAGACGGTCGCGGCTATACTCGCATTGTGGGAAACTGGAAGGGTACTCGTGATGGTAAATATTTTTATGAGGATAAGGACATTTCTTCAGAAGGAAGTTATTGTTACAGGATACTGGCAGAGTTTGCTTTGACTACTCCTTCAGGCCAACCTTATCTTCGGGTAGTTAGTATTCCCTCTGAGGAAGTATGTCTCCGTGCTAAAGCCGATCGTCCATTAATTACCAAAGTTTCAGTTGAAGAAACTGATAATGTCAATGGAAGTATTTTAATCAAATGGATTGGCCCTGTACCCGTAGCCATAGATACGATATCTCACCCCGGTCCATTTAGTTACCAGCTTTTACGAGCAGATGGCATTAATGGACAGGACTTTCAACCTGTACCCGGAGCATTTTTTTCAAGTGCTAACTTTTTTGAATTGACGGATAGTGTGTTTTTTGATCAGGGAATTGATACGCGAAGCAGGGGTTATAATTACAGAGTTGATTTTGCTTCAGGACCTGCCAATACATTTGTGGGCCCGTCACAATCGGCTTCTTCTGTATTCTTGACTACCCTTCCCTCTGATGAATTAAATATGTTGTCATGGGATTACAATACACCTTGGGATAATTATCAATTTGAAATACTGCGGAGTGATCAAGGCAGTCCGTTCACATTAATTGCGATCACGCAGGAAAATAATTATACAGATAATACAGGCGTCCAAAACGATTTGGAATATTGTTACCAAATCGTAGCATTCGGGGATTATGGTCTTACTACAGTCCAGGCACCTTTGATCAATCTGTCACAGGAATCGTGTGTCACGCCTGTTGATAATGTTGCACCGTGTCCGCCGGAATTAGTGGTATCAAATATTTGTGACGAAGCGAATCCGGGCACACCGGCCGATGCTTTTGTCAATTATATTTCGTGGACAAACTCATGTTCTGATAAGGACATTGCATTATATAAAATCTATTATACCCCTGATCCTGGAGGTACACTTACTTTGATAGCCACTCTAAATTCATCTGAATCTTCTTTTGAACATAAACCGGGTGAGAAAATTGCAGGCTGTTACACGATTGTTGCTATAGACAATAATGAGAATGCGAGTCAGTCATCGCCTATTATCTGTGTTGATAATTGTCCGATTTTTGAATTGCCAAATGCGTTCACACCGAACGGTGATGGGCAGAACGATCTTTATACTCCTTTCCGTTCGAGGTTTATTGAAACCATAGATTTTAAAATTTTCAATCGTTGGGGACAGGTTGTATTTGAAACGAAGGATCCGCTTATCAATTGGTCAGGCTCTAATGGATCTGGCAAAGAAGTCTCGGATGGAGTTTATTATTTTACCTGTCACGCATTTGAGAGTCAGGAATTACCTCCAATCATCCTTTCAGGGTATATTGAATTAATTCGTGGATAGCTTTCTTCGAATACCGATTATCATTATTCATTAAATTTCTTATTTCAACTGCATGTTTTCAGGCATCATAAAATCTGTTGGGAAAATCGAGTCCATTGAGCAAAATGGTTCCACCCGCGTATTGATTATTTCATCACCTATTTCCGAAACTCTAAAAGTCGATCAGAGTGTTTCCCATGATGGTGCATGCCTCACAATAGTTAAGGTTGAAAATGGAACACATGTTGTCGAAGTGGTCAATGAAACCATCTTAAAATCAACTCTGGGTTTGGCGATTGATGGACAGATCCTGAATTTAGAAAAATCCATTTCATCAAACACACTCTTGGATGGTCACCTTGTTCAGGGTCATGTTGATACAATTATAAAATGTCTTAGCGTAGATGATCTGAATGGAAGCTGGAAAATGATTTTCAATCTTCCGGATGCTTTTGCAGGTTTAATTATCCCTCAAGGATCCATTTGTATTAACGGAGTTAGTCTTACTGTATCTGATCTCTTTAAAGATTCATTTGCTGTAGCTATCATTCCATACACCTATCAGAATACAAATTTCAAAAATTTAAAAGAAGACACCCCCGTTAATGTAGAATTTGATGTCATTGGAAAATATATAATTCGACAAATGGAATTACGAAGTCTTACGGAGTGATTTATTTATGGTCGTTTCGACCTATATAACAATGATCAGGCCTTGCCTATGTTCGTTTCGACTAACGATCACTCACCCAACAGAGTTTACCTATGGTCGTTTCGACTAACGCTCAACGACCAACAAAACTTACCTATGGTCGTTCGACTAACGCTCAACGACCAACAGATTCATGCGTTGACAACAGCAATTTTTTACTAGTGGATTACTCTAATTTTTTTCAGACTCCAGGTAAAAATCCACGGGTTGCAGAGGAGAGTCATCTCATGGTCGTTTCGACTAACCATCATCGACAAACAGTTTCCTGCCATGACAACAGCAATTTTTTAATAGTGGATTACCATAATTTTTTCAGACTCCAGGTAAAAATCCGCGGGTCGTTGAGCGTCAGTCGAAACGACCATTTTTTGTTATACCCAAAAAAAAACCTGCGCAAATACTTGCACAGGTTTTTTTATTTCAATGACAGGAAAAATAATTATCTCCTGTTCCTCGGATCATCATCTTCATCATAAACTTTTTCCACAAACTCTTCTCCCCCTTTAGCTTTCACGAGAACATTTTCATATTTAAAAGCACCCGTTCCAGCAGGAATTCGCTTGCCTACAATTACGTTCTCTTTCAATCCTTGCAAATCATCGCGTTTCGCAGCGATCGCAGCTGTACTCAATACTTTCGTTGTTTCCTGGAATGAAGCAGCTGAAATCCAACTCTTTGTACCCAGCGAAGAACGAGTAATACCTTGCAGCATAGGACTTGAAGTTGCAGCTACAGCATCTCTGTATTCAATAATCTTCTGATCATTACGCTTGAGATATGAATTTTCCTCACGCACTTGTCTTAGACTGACTACACTACCGGCATTATGCTTTTTAGAATCTCCCGGATCAGTAACCACCTTGCGGTCATAAATCTGATCGTTCTCTTCGAAAAAGTCATGACGGTCTGCACTCTCACCCTGAAGGAAACTTGTATCTCCCGGATCCACAATCAATACCCGACGCATCATCTGGCGTACGATTACTTCAATGTGTTTATCATTGATCGCAATACCCTGAGAACGATAAACCTCCTGAATTCCATTTACAAGATGCGACTGTACAGCAAATGGACCTTTGATAGCCAGGATATCCCCCGGAGCAATAGAACCATCTGACAATGCCATACCGGCACGTACAAAGTCACCTTCCTGTACAAGTAAGTGTTTGGAAAGACCAATCAGGTATTTACGACTCTGATCTGTTTTTTCGTCTACGACAAATACTTCACGATTACCCCTCTTGATGCTACCAAATTTGACAACACCATCTACTTCAGAAACAACAGCAGGGTTAGAAGGATTTCGTGCCTCAAATAACTCAGTTACCCTTGGCAGACCTCCCGTAATATCCTGAATTTGACTTGTCTTACGTGGAATCTTTCCAATTACTTTACCGGCTTTGATTTCTTCTCCATCAGCAACACTGATATAAGATCCTACAGGCAAGTTATAATTTCGAAGTTCTTCTCCATCTGTAGAGACAATGCTCATCGAAGGAATCTTCTTTTTATTCTTGGATTCTATAATTACTTTCTCCTCGTATCCGGTCTGATCATCACGCTCAGTGCGGAACGTAACACCTTCTTCTATGGAATCATATTTAACTAATCCTGTAAACTCAGATATGATTACAGCATTGAAAATATCCCAATGACAAATAAATTCTCCTTTCTTGATCTTCTGTTTATCTCTCACCATCAATTTGGCACCATACGGAATATGATGCGTGACATACACCCGGCTGTTTTCAGGATCTGTAATTTTTATTTCACCAGACCTGGATATAACCACATCTTCTTTTACACCCTCATCATTCGTAGAAGTAACATGACGCATGTCTTCAAATTCAACTACACCGTCGAACTTGGATATTAACTCAGATTCTTTCTTGGAAAGCGAAGCAATACCACCCACGTGGAAAGTACGCAGTGTAAGCTGTGTACCAGGCTCACCAATACTTTGTGCAGATATGATACCAACAGCATCTCCCATCTCAGCAATACGACCTGTGGCCAAATTTTTGCCGTAGCATTTTGCACAGGTTCCACGCTTACTTTCGCAAGTAAGTACAGAACGGATGGTGACTCTTTCAATACCTATATATTCAACTTTCTCTGCAATTGCATCAGTGATATATTCACCCGTTCCAACAATCAATTCGTCGGTCACCGGATGTATGATGTCATAGAGTGAATAACGGCCGTGAATTCTGGACGCCAGACTTTCGATTACTTTTTCATTATCCTTCAGTGCAGAAGTTTCAATCCCCCGTAATGTTTCACAATCTTCTTCCATCACTACAACATCCTGAGCTACATCCACAAGACGTCGCGTCAGGTAACCTGCATCCGCCGTTTTGAGGGCTGTATCCGCAAGACCCTTACGAGCACCGTGTGTAGAGATAAAATATTCCTGCACACTCAATCCATCAAGGAAGTTAGAAAGGATAGGGTTTTCAATAACTGCTCTTCCTGTATCTCCGGACTTTCTTGGCTTAGCCATCAATCCCCGAAGACCACACAATTGTTTGATCTGATTTTTAGAACCTCTGGCTCCGGAATCAAGCATCATAAATACAGAGTTGAAACCCTGATCATGAAGCGATAATTCTTTCATCAATGATTCCGTGATCTTGTTGTCAGCATATGTCCATTTATCAATCGTCTGGTTGTACCGTTCGTTTTCGGTAATCAAACCTAAATTGTAATTGACATTCACCTCATCAACGTCAGATTGTGCAGCCTTAAGTGTTTCTTCTTTAATCGAAGGCGTAATTAAATCTCCGAGTTTGAAAGACAGTCCTGCTCTGAACGCCCAGCTAAAACCAAGGTCTTTAATATCGTCAAGGAATTGAGCTGTTCTTGGAAAATTCGTTCTGATCAGAATGTCTCCAATAACTTTTCGGAGATTCTTCTTCGTCAGAATAATATTGATAAATGGTACTGTATCAGGTACTGCATCATTAAACAATACACGACCTGTAGTAGTCTCAATTAATTTTTTGACCAGGTTACCGGATTCATCTTCAACCATTACACGCACATTGATCATTGCGTGCAGATCGAGTTTACCCTCATTATGTGCAATGACAACTTCTTCCGCACTGTAAAAATGTTTGCCCTCGCCCATGATCTTCACACCGTCTGCAGATCTACGCTCTTTTGACAAATAGTATAATCCTAGTACCATGTCCTGTGAAGGAAGTGTTACCGGTGATCCATCTTGTGGATTCAACATGTTATGAGAAGCAAGCATCAGAAGCTGAGCTTCCAATATAGCAGCCTGACCAAGTGGCACGTGTACCGCCATCTGGTCACCGTCAAAGTCAGCGTTGAACGCTGTACAAACGAGCGGGTGCAACTGAATAGCCTTTCCTTCCACAAGTTGTGGTTGGAATGCCTGTATAGAAAGTCTGTGAAGGGTTGGAGCTCTGTTTAACAACACAGGGTGCCCTTTTAATATATTTTCAAGAATGTCCCAGATAACAGGTTCTTTCCGATCTACTAATTTTTTGGCTGACTTAACTGTCTTTACAATACCTCTCTCAATCAGCTTTCGAATAATAAAAGGTTTGAAAAGCTCTGCAGCCATCCCTTTTGGAAGACCACATTCGTGAAGCTTCAATGTAGGACCAACCACAATAACTGATCGTCCACTATAGTCAACCCTTTTACCTAATAAGTTCTGACGGAAACGTCCCTGCTTACCTTTAAGAATATCACTTAAAGATTTCAATGCACGTCCACCTTCAGCTTTTACAGCATTCGATTTTCTTGAGTTATCAAATAATGAATCGACAGCCTCCTGTAACATCCTCTTTTCATTACGAAGGATTACTTCAGGTGCTTTGATTTCAAGAAGACGCTTCAATCGGTTGTTACGAATGATGACACGTCTGTAAAGATCATTTAAATCTGAACTTGCAAAACGTCCACCATCCAGAGGAACAAGTGGTCTGAGCTCCGGTGGTATGACAGGCAGATACTTAATTACCATCCACTCCGGACGATTATCAGTGTGCGTGTTTCCTTCACGGATTGCTTCAACAACCCGCAACCTTTTCAGAGCTTCAGATTTTCTCTGTTGAGAAGTTTCTGTAGCTGATTGATGACGCAGGTTATCTGAAAGTTTTTTCAAGTCAATGTTCGCAAGCAAATCAAATATTGCTTCTGCGCCCATCTTCGCAATAAACTTATTTGGATCAGAGTCATCGAGCATCTGGTTGCCCTCCGGAAGTGTATCTAATACTTCGAAGTATTCCTCCTCAGTCAGAAGATCCATTAAATCCACACCTTCATCACCCTTCACCCCTGTTTTGATTACGACGTATCGCTCGTAGTAAACAATTGATTCCAGGTTTTTAGATGACAATCCAAGGATATAACCAATCTTGTTCGGAAGTGATTTGAAAAACCAGATGTGAACAACCGGAACCACCAATTTGATGTGTCCCATGCGTTCACGCCTTACTTTTTTCTCAGTGACTTCGACACCACAACGGTCACAGACGATTCCTTTGTAACGAATACGTTTGTACTTACCGCAATAGCATTCAAAATCCTTAACCGGGCCAAAGATCCGCTCACAAAACAATCCATCACGCTCAGGTTTATATGAGCGATAGTTAATCGTTTCGGGTTTAAGTACCTCACCGTATGAACGTTCCAGAATATCATCCGGAGATGACAGACTGAGGGAGATACTTTTGAAAAACTGTTTTTGTTTGACGTGCTTCTTTTTAAGAGACATAGTCTTTATCTATATTTTGAATAGAAATGATCAATCAAATTTTACATCAAGGGCAAGACCACGAAGTTCATGCACCAATACGTTGAAACTTTCTGGTATGTGAGGTTCCGGCATATTATCTCCTTTCACAATCGCCTCATAGGCTTTTGCTCTTCCGATAATATCATCCGATTTTACAGTAAGTAATTCCTGAAGGATGTTTGAAGCACCATAAGCCTCTAATGCCCATACTTCCATCTCACCAAAACGCTGACCTCCAAATTGAGCTTTACCTCCAAGTGGCTGCTGCGTGATAAGCGAATACGGACCGATTGACCTGGCGTGCATCTTGTCATCTACCATGTGGGATAATTTCAACATGTAGATAACTCCAACAGTGGCTTGCTGGTGAAAACGATCACCTGTGTTACCATCATAGAGATACGTTTGTCCAAGCTCCGGTAATCCAGCTTCAATGATTTGTCCCTGAATTTCTTCAAGCGCAGCTCCATCGAAAATTGGTGTAGCATATTTAACACCTAATTTTTCTCCGGCCCATCCAAGAACGGTTTCAAAGATCTGTCCAAGGTTCATCCTTGAAGGTACCCCAAGTGGATTCAATACAATATCAACAGGCGTTCCATCTTCAAGGAACGGCATGTCCTCAGCGCGAACGATCTTGGAAACAATCCCCTTATTACCGTGGCGTCCTGCAATCTTATCCCCTACTTTCAACTTACGCTTGCGGGCAAGATATACTTTTGCCAATTTCAATACACCGGGAGGTAATTCATCACCAATACTGATGTTGAAACTCTCACGCTTGTATCTACCGATTTCTTCATTCACTTTAATACTGTAGTTGTGAAGAAGTCTTGAGATTAAACCATCCGTGTGTTTATCACTTGTCCAGTTAGAATAATCGATTTGATTAAAATCGATAGTCTTCAGTGTTTTTGGTGTGAACTTATTACCCTTGTTAATCACCACTTCACCATAAATCGTCTTGACACCATTTGATGCCTGACCTTTTACAAGTAAGGATAATTTATCGATGAGTAAAGTCTTAAGCTCATTGATAGCTACAGCATGTTTGTCATCGAGCTGATCAATCAACTTCTTCTCCTGCGCTTTTTGAAACTTATCTTTTTTCGCACGTGCAAAAAGCTGTTTGTCAATCACCACACCATCCGTAGATGGAGGCGCTGTGAAAGACGCATCCTTTACGTCACCTGCTTTATCACCGAAGATGGCCCGAAGAAGTTTTTCTTCAGGTGTAGGATCCGTTTCTCCCTTTGGTGTAATCTTACCAATCAGGATATCACCTTCATTTACACTTGCTCCAATCCGGATGATACCATTCTCATCAAGATCCTTGGTGGCTTCTTCACTTACGTTCGGTATATCATTCGTCAATTCTTCTTCACCAAGTTTTGTATCCCTTACTTCAAGTTCAAAACTTTCGATGTGCACTGATGTGAAGATGTCTTCTTTGACAATCCGCTCAGATACCACGATAGCATCTTCAAAGTTGTATCCCTTCCATGGCATGAAAGCCACTTTCAGGTTCTGTCCAAGAGCTAATTCACCTTTCTCAGTTGCATAACCGTCGCAAAGGATCGTACCTTCTTTTACCCGGTCACCTTTTTTAACAATAGGCTTTAGGTTGATACAAGTTCCCTGGTTAGTACGTTGGAATTTTGTGAGATAATATGTCTTCATATCATCTTCAAAACTTACCAGTTGGTCTTCTTCAGACCTGTCATATTTAATTGTAATTTTTGTAGCATCTACATACTGGACTACACCAGGACCTTCTGCGTTGATCAGCATCCGGCTATCAAGTGCCACCTTTGCTTCAAGACCTGTTCCGACTACCGGAGAAGCGGGCTTGATCAATGGTACTGCCTGACGTTGCATGTTTGATCCCATCAATGCCCTGTTCGCATCATCATTTTCAAGAAATGGAATGAGTGAAGCAGAAACACCTACAATTTGGTTTGGTGCAACGTCCATGTATTCAATTTCATCCGGACCCAACATTGGGAAATCCCCATGCTCACGGGCTTTAATACGGTCGGTCATGAATACACCGACTTTATCAATTGGAGTATTGGCCTGGGCAATCTTCAAATAATCTTCTCCTTCAGCTGTCAGGTACTCTGCATTTCCTTTCAATACAACTTTACCCGCATCAACTTTTCGATAAGGTGTCTCAAGGAAACCCATCTTGTTAATTTTCGCGTGTACACAAAGTGTAGAGATCAGACCGATGTTAGGTCCTTCCGGTGTTTCAATCGTACAAAGACGACCGTAGTGGGAATAGTGAACGTCTCGCACCTCGAAACCCGCACGCTCTCTCGAAAGACCGCCTGGACCTAGTGCTGAAATCCTCCGCTTGTGCGTGATTTCAGATAGAGGGTTTGTCTGGTCAAGAAATTGTGATAACTGACTTGTTCCAAAGAACGAGTTGATTACAGATGAAAGCGTACGTGCATTAATAAGATCGATAGGCGTAAAGACTTCATTGTCCCTTACGTTCATACGTTCACGGATCGTTCTGGCCATCCTGGCAAGACCTACGCCAAATTGAGCATACAATTGTTCGCCTACAGTTCTTACCCTTCTGTTAGAAAGGTGATCTATATCATCTAACTCAGCTTTCTGGTTAGTAAGACTTACGAGATACTTGACAATAGAAATGATGTCTTCTTTCGTCAATACCTGCAAATCTTTATCAATATTAATATTGAGTTTACGGTTGATTTTATACCGGCCTACATCACCCAGGTTATATCTCTTATCGGAGAAAAATAGCTTGTCGATGATACCACGTGCTGTTTCTTCATCCGGAGGATCAGAACCTCTCAGTTGACGATAGATATATTGCACAGCTTCCATTTCAGAACTTGTAGGGTCCTTCTGAAGTGTGTTGTAGATAATCGAATAATCTTCGCCAATATCTTCACGCTGAAGAATGATTGTAGATTCATTAGCCTCAAGGATCATGTCGATGTGATCTTCATCGATCACTACATCACGTTCCAGGATAATTTCATTACGTTCGATCGTAACTACTTCTGCAGTATCCTCATCTACGAAATCTTCAGTCCATTTTCTAAGAATCCGCGCTGCAAGCTTACGGCCAATTGCTTTTTTCAAAGAAGCCTTGCTCACTTTTACTTCTTCAGCCAGTTCAAACAGGCTGAGGATTTCTCTGTCAGAGTCAAATCCAATGGCTCTTAACAAAGTAGTAACCGGGAATTTCTTCTTTCTATCGATGTAGGCATACATGACATTATTGATGTCTGTTGCAAATTCCATCCATGCTCCTTTGAAAGGAATGACACGGGCGGAATAGATTTTAGTACCATTTGGGTGGTACGACTGACTAAAAAATACGCCCGGTGATCTGTGAAGTTGAGACACAATCACGCGTTCGGCACCATTGATGACAAATGTCCCCTTGGGGGTCATGTACGGTATATTTCCAAGAAATACATCCTGTACAATAGTTTCGAAGTCAATGTGCTCCTCGTCATTACAAGAGAGCCTCAGTTTAGCTTTAAGCGGCACACTGTAGGTAAGTCCACGGTGCATACACTCTTCAATTCTGTATCGTGGAGGATCGATAAAGTAATCTAGAAATTCAAGAACGAAGATGCTCCTCGCATCTGAAATCGGAAAGTTTTCCTGGAAAACTTTATAAAGCCCTTCGCTATTCCTATTCTCCGGAGTTGTCTCGAGTTGAAAAAATTCCTGAAAGGATTTTAGCTGGATCTCCAGAAAATCCGGGTATTGTGTGTAGAGATCAATTTTACCAAAATTGACTCTTTCTTTAATAATGGATTTTACAGCTGTGGTACCGGCCATGGATCTTTACTTTTTAGTTGTAAGCTCTTAGAAGCCAAAAAATTCTTTCTACTACAAATAGCCAAGCCGGAAGGTGTAGTACACCATCCGGCTAAGCGTTGTATTTCATACAATGTTATATCTCAATGATGCACCTTTAGTTTGGGTGATGTCATCTTTTAAGATTAGGTGATATTGTTTTCTACTGTGTACTACTTAAGCTCAACCTCAGCGCCGGCTGCTTCTAATGCAGCTTTCACAGAGTTTGCTTCGTCTTTAGCAGCACCTTGCTTCAGCATAGCTGGAGCGCCGTCTACAAGATCTTTAGCTTCTTTCAAGCCTAGACCAAGTAATGTTTTAACTTCCTTCACTACTTGAAGTTTGTTGCCACCGGCAGACTTCAGGAATATGTCGAATTCAGTCTTCTCTACTGGAGCGGCTGCTTCACCTCCTCCGGCACTTGGAGCTGCCATTGTTACCGCTGCTGCTGCCGGTTCAATACCGTAATCAGCTTTCAGAATGCTAGCTAGTTCACTAACCTCTTTTACGGAGAGATTAACCAACTGTTCAGCTAATGTTTTAACGTCTGCCATTTTTGTGTTTTTTAGAAATTGTCAAAATTTGTTAATATGAATCGAAAACTTGGAAGCCTAATTTGATGCACGATCCTGTAATGTCTTGACCAGACCGGCAATCGTCTGTCCCCCTGAATTAAGGGCAGAGATAAGATTCTTGGCAGGAGATTGCAGAAGCATGAGAATATCCCCCACTAATTCTTCTTTTGATTTTAAGGCAATGAGAATCTCAAGGCTTTCTTCTCCAAAGAATACGTCAGTGTCAATATATGCTGCTTTTAAAACAGGTTTTTTGCCATCCTTACGAAACTCTTTAATGAGTTTTGCAGGTGCACTTGCAGTATCTGTCAACATTATAGCTGTAGGACCCTGCAGAGCTTTGAATACCGGAGCGAATCTTCTTTCTTCTCCCAGGCTCTCCATTGCTTTTTTAGCCAACTTGTTTTTTACTACGGTCATCTCGATACCTTTCTGAAAGCAAAGGCGTCTCAATTTATTGACCTGCTCTACGGTCATGGAAGAAGCATCAGTAAAATAGATATATGCATTGTTGTCGAATTTCTCGCGCAACTGCTCTATGGCTTTATCTTTTTCTTGTTTGTTCATCGTCGAATGGATTTAGATGATCTGCGTTAGATTAATACTCGGTTAGACTACTTTTGGATCTACATTAATACCCGGGCTCATCGTTGATGCTACGGAGATCGTTTTCATATATATGCCTTTCGCGCTACTAGGCTTCAATCGCTGGATAGTATTCAAAAGTTCAAGTGCATTCTCCTGCAATTTTTCGGGAGAAAATGAAACTCGTCCTACAGGTGAATGAATGATTCCAAACTTATCTACCCTGAAGGCAATCTTACCACCCTTGACATCCGTAACCGCTCCCGTGATATCCATGGTTACTGTTCCCGATTTCGGGTTAGGCATCAAGCCACGAGGTCCAAGTATTCGTCCAACTTTACCAACCTGGGCCATAACAGATGGCATAGCCACGATTACATCTATATCCGTCCATCCATCCTGGATTTTTGTGATATATTCATCTAATCCTGCATAGTCCGCACCTGCATTCAAAGCCTCCTGAACTTTGTCAGGTGTGCACAGTACAAGAACCTTTTTGGTTTTTCCTGTTCCGTGAGGAAGGTTAACTGTTCCCCGAATAGCCTGATCAGCTTTCCTTGGGTCAACCCCTAATCTGATGTGGAGATCAACAGATGAATCAAATTTGGTCAGGTTCACTTCCTTGACCAGCTTCATGGCCTCACCGAGGTCATAAAGTTTGTCGCTATCTACCTTCTTAGCGGCGATAGCCATTTTTTTGCTAAGCTTAGCCATTCAAATTCTATTTTAAAGGTTATGGCGTAGCAGATTTATACCGGCTACTCCCTTTTAGATAAATTATTTATTTTTCAATCCGTCAACTTTCAGACGGACATCATCTTCAATTATACTTTAACGACCACCCCTTCCGGAGGAGTTCCGGTCACGGTCAATCCCATACTTCTTGCAGTGCCTGCCACCATATTGACAGCTGACTCAATTGTAAATGCATTGAGATCCTGCATTTTATTTTCTGCAATAGCTCTCACCTGATCCCAGGTTACAGATCCAACTTTTTTACGATTGGGTTCGGCAGATCCTGATTTAACTTTAGACGCCTCCAGAAGTTGTACTGCGGCAGGGGCTGTTTTTAATTCAAATTCAAACGATTTGTCTTTATAAACAGTAATGATTACAGGAATTAGCTTCCCCGGTTGATCCTGCGTACGAGCATTGAACCGTTTGCAGAACTCCATGATGTTAACACCTTTGGAACCTAGTGCCGGACCAACAGGAGGGGCTGGATTAGCAGCTCCGCCTTTCACTTGCAATTTGATGAATGTTTCTATTTCCTTTGCCATAATGCGCTTGAAATCTTATAACGTAAGGCTTTGGTAATTAGCTAGTTTTCTCAACCTGCATAAAGTTGAGCTCGACCTCTGTACCGCGACCAAATATTTTTACAATTACTTTTAGTTTCTTTTTTTCTTCGTTAATTTCTTTGATGTCCCCTACGAAATCATTGAAAGGACCATCGATGATTTTCACCATTTCTCCCTCAATAAAGGGCTCGACCATACTCTCAACCAATCCCTGTGACTCATCTACTTTACCCAGCATCCTGTTAGCCTCACTTTCCTGCATTGGAATCGGATGTGTCCGTCCCAGAAAATGAATCACATTAGGCATATTGGAAATCCCCTGCACGATATCTGAGGAAAACCGTTCCGGGATCGCTTCTAGAAGTATATAACCAGGTAATATATTTCTATCGAGAATCACTTTCTTGCCATTTCGGATCTTATACACTTTTTCAGAAGGTACAAGTACTTGTGTGACGATCTCATCCCAACCTGAACGTTTAATCTCCAGTTCGATACGCTCTTTAATTTTGCGCTCTTTCCCTGAGATCACCCGAAGTGAATACCATCGTTTACCGTCTGACATAAGTTCCTTTAATTAAAGATTATATAGGAATTCAGTCAATTGTTTGCTTACGGCATCCATGATAAGTACAAGAACTGCAATGATCAGTGAACCTACCAGCACAACTCTCGTACTGCTCAACAGGTTTGGCCATGTGGGCCAGGTCACCTTATTAACCAGCTCATTGTAACTCTCGAGGAGATATAACTTTATCTGTTCCATCGTCTGTTGTATAATTCGTTCATGATCACGTACACCTCTAATGCGGTCAACCTATAAAGTGGCAGGGAGGACAGGAATTGAACCCGCAGCCTACGGTTTTGGAGACCGCCGCTCTACCAATTGAGCTACCTCCCTAACACATTTAACTCATTGCTCCTATTCATTAATATTGGCTTTGAGTAAAATTGATTCTTTATAAAAAATTCCGGCAGGTAAATCACCCGTTGGTTATTGACCTGCCAGAATGTAGATCAGTATTCGTTAAACTGTATTAATCCAATATTTCAGTGACCTGTCCTGCACCTACTGTTCGTCCACCTTCACGAATCGCAAAACGAAGTCCTTTCTCCATCGCGATAGTGTTGATAAGAGTTACTTCAAGAGATACGTTATCACCTGGCATAACCATTTCTACACCTTCCGGCAACTTCACATCACCCGTTACGTCAGTAGTTCTGAAGTAAAATTGTGGACGATATCCGTTGAAGAATGGAGTGTGACGTCCGCCTTCATCTTTTCCAAGAACATAAACTTCACATTTGAATTTTTTGTGAGGCTTTACTGTGTCTGGCTTGCAAATAACCATACCACGGTGGATTTGGTCTTTTTCAATACCTCTCAACAAAAGACCGGCGTTATCACCAGCTTCTCCTCTATCAAGGATTTTTCTAAACATTTCCACACCTGTTACCGTGGATGTCAAAGGTTTCTCACCTTCTTTCATCATCCCGATGATCTGGATAGTTTCACCTGTATTTACGACACCACGCTCGATACGACCTGTGGCAACTGTTCCTCTACCTGTGATAGAGAATACATCTTCAACAGGCATCAGGAATGGCTTATCAATTTCTCTTATTGGATCAGGAATCTGAGTATCTACAGCATCCATGAGTTCCATAATGGCTGCTTTTCCAGCTTCTTCGCCTTCAAGTGCCTTTAAGGCTGAGCCTTTAACGATAGCACTTGTATTTCCATCAAATCCATATTGTTCAAGAAGTTCGCGAACTTCCATTTCCACGAGTTCAAGCATCTCAGGATCATCCACGAGATCAACTTTATTCATGAAAACAACGATTTTAGGAACACCTACCTGACGGGCAAGCAGGATATGCTCACGGGTTTGTGGCATAGGTCCATCGGTGGCAGCAACCACAAGGATCGCACCATCCATTTGAGCTGCACCTGTAACCATGTTTTTCACATAGTCAGCGTGGCCCGGACAATCTACGTGAGCATAGTGACGCTTTAGCGTCTCATATTCTACGTGAGCTGTATTAATCGTAATACCTCTTTCTTTTTCTTCAGGAGCGGCATCAATTGAATCGTATGATGCTTTTTTAGCCAATCCTTTCTCTGCCAACACAGACGTAATAGCTGCTGTCAAAGTTGTCTTCCCGTGATCTACGTGACCAATCGTACCAATGTTTACGTGGGGTTTATTCCGCTGAAAGGTTTCTTTTGCCATTGAAGTGGTTTTTTAACTTTATTGTTTAACTAAATACTGAATCCTTGTTTGCTTTACTCGTAACAGGTTTGATGTTGAGCCAATGAAGGGGATTGAACCCTTGACCCCTTCCTTACCATGGAAGTGCTCTACCGCTGAGCTACATCGGCTAATACCGCATAACTCGTGCGGTAAAACAGAGCGGGCGAAGAGACTCGAACCCTCGACCCTCAGCTTGGAAGGCTGATGCTCTACCAACTGAGCTACGCCCGCATAAGTCATTACTTCAAAGAGTCATCTTCCATCACATCACTTAACTTTCACACACACTGAACACATTCTCATTTCCACCCAACACGATTGATCCACCCAACACCATTAAATTGTGGGGGTGATAGGAATCGAACCTATTCAGTCTGAGACACCAGATTTACAGTCTGGCCCGGCTCTCCAGCTCCGGCGCACCCCCTGCAATGTGTTTTATCAGTTCCCTGCAAGATCATGTAAGAGCCAGTAGAGGGACTCGAACCCCCGACCAGCTGATTACAAATCAGCTGCTCTACCAACTGAGCTACACTGGCTTAAAAAGATGTCAGGAAATCATGATGTTGAAATCTCAAAAGTGTCTCTTATTGCATCCGGTGCGCCCGGTCATTATTCCCAGATCAAACAGGAAGTAGCGAAAGTTACATTCACCTATCAAAAATCATTTTTTATAATTCATCGATATTAACCCATTTAAGGCCAATATCTGTCTGTAAACCAATGAATTACGTATACTTTTCCAGGGCTTTCCCCGAAAGCGAATGCAAAGATAAACCTAATCTGAGATTTTAAGTGCTTATGTATGAATAATTTTCTATAAGCCTAAGCCATTTGCATTATGGCTTTTGGTCTGGTGACGCTCTTTATACCGGTTAAGTTGTCGCTTCATATTATCTACCGCTGCATCCATAGATGCTTCAAAGGTTTTACTTACTTCCGTAGCCATTAATGTATCTCCGGGAACCAATAGCTTTAATTCAACAATTTTATCTCTTACCTGTCCGGAATTCTCAAGTTTTAAATAAACATGCGCATCAATGATTCGATCAAAAAACTGGTCCAGCTTCGAAGTCTTTCTTTCTATATACTCAATCAACTTCTGATCTGCATCAAAATGAATGGACGTTGTGTTAATCTTCATATTCCTGCTTTATTTATATGGTTCAAAATTATTTGAGCTATCGGGAATGATCCTTTAAGCAATATTTTTAGAATTTGGATGAGCTTGCCTGTAGACTTCTTTTATACGACTAATCGAATTATGGGTGTAGACCTGTGTAGCCGCAAGACTTGCATGGCCCAGGAGTGCCTTTACAGCATTTAGTTCAGCGCCCTCATCCATCATATGCGTGGCCATCGAATGACGCAAAGTATGAGGACTCTTTTTTTCTGCCGTTGTCACGGTTCCTAACATAGCTACCACCCTATTATGAACGAATTTAGGATAACAAGGTTTCCCATTTTCCATGAGAATAATTCCCATATGTGGGTTTTCACCCCAGACGGAGGTCGCCAGATTTTTAAGAATTAGTAAAATATTTTTTAACTGAAGACCAACTGGCACCTGGCGGTATTTTCGACCCTTACCAAACACCCTTAATAATTGCCGGCTGTCATCATAGTCTGCCCATGTGATCTGTATCACCTCACTCCTTCGCAACCCACATCCGTACAAGAGGCCAAGGAGCGCCTGATCGCGAACAATACCATAATTAGCCGTATCTCCATTCTTTATCATGGCATTCCATAATTGCTGAATGATAGAGGCAGGCAACGATTTTGGAAGACGTTCGGGCAATTTTGGAAGTTGAATTTTAAGGGCTGGGTTGTGATCAATAAAATTCATTCTCCTCATCCATTTGTATAAATGAGTGATCGAGGATATTTTCCTCCGGACGGAGGCAGCATTATTCTTTGATTTGATGAGGGAGACCACCCAACTTCTGACTTGATGATGGGTAACCTGTACAAGATCTACGGACCCGTATTGTGCAAATAAAAAAGTAGCAAACTGACTACTATCCCGGTCATAGGCCTCACAAGTGTGAGAAGAAAACCTTCTTTCATTTTGGAGATAATCCTTAAAACGCGCCAACAATTCTTCCTGGATCAAACCTGATGTTTAATATACTCTGGCAAATATCTGTCCAGAAATATACCATCTTTTAGAGGCAAAAGCAATATTGCTAGCCTATTATCCAAAATCAGAGAATTAAAATCATACGCTTAGATCTTCAATTGGTGTTTGTACATCGCGATTACATTACCCAATCCATAATACAACGCGTCAGAAATGAGAGCATGGCCAATTGAAACCTCTAAAAGGCCGGAAACATTTTTTGCATAATAGTTGAGGTTGTCAAGATTCAGATCATGTCCGGCATTGATCCCTATTCCAAGTTGGTTGGCTTTTGCAGCTGCTTCGATGTGGGCTTCAATAGCCTTGACTGAATCAGATGGAAATTGATGAGCAAATGGGCCTGTATAAAATTCTACCCTATCCGCACCTGAAAGTAAAGCCCCTTCTACCATATCGGGATCTGCGTCAATAAATATGGAAACCCGAATTCCACTGTCTTTTAATTTGTCAACGATCGTTTTGAGATAAGCAAGATTTCCTTGGGTATCCCACCCTCTATCGGAAGTTAGCGCAGAGGGACTATCGGGTACCAGGGTACATTGATGAGGCCGGTATCGTAATACTTCCTCCATAAAACGGACTGTAGGGTTTCCTTCAACGTTCAATTCTGTGGTTACTAAATCTTTCAATTTGGGAATGTCACTATACCTGACGTGGCGTTCATCCGGCCTTGGGTGGATAGTGATACCGTCGGCACCATATGCCTCACAATCAAGAGCGATCTGAGCTAAATCCGGATTATTGCCTTCACGACTGTTTCGGATCAGGGCAATTTTGTTGATATTGACACTCAATTTTATCTTTCCCGTCATATTCAATTAGTGATAGCAGTGGCATCCCCATACGGCAATAGAGGAATTCCTATTTTGCACAAAAGTATGACATGAGGAGTTATGATCATTTCATTAGGCTTGTTGCCATGGTAGGTTTGGCAATCACCGGTATGTTTGCTACAGCACTGGTTTCTGCCCTGGTATTAATGATGGCCGGAATGTCAATGTCCGACCTTGTCAACATGGGCCAATCGGGAATGGAGGGCATGTCAGCTGGAATGATCAGAATGTTATTAGCCACACAACATTTATGCATTTTTATTCTTCCTGCTCTCGTTTTTGGTCTGATATTTTACCGGCCAAACATTTTGAAAGGTTTTGATCTTGCGAAATCGCCCGGAGTATCCTTATCCTTTTTAGGAATTGTCTTTCTAATTGCAGCCTATCCACTCGTCAATCTTAGTTTTCTCTTAAACGAAGCTATTCCACTCCCTTCATGGGCAGGTGATTTGGAAAGCCAGGCAGAAGAAACGCTGAAGAAGATCCTCATCATGGATACGCCCATCATCTTTCTAATTAATTTAACCCTAATCGCCATTTTACCGGGCATCGGAGAAGAGCTTCTCTTCAGGGGAATCGTTCAAAAACAATTGAGTGGTTGGTTGAAAAATCCAATTGCTGCGATTTGGATATCAGCATTCATTTTCAGTGCTATACACATGCAGTTTGAAGGTTTCTTCCCGCGAGTGGTTTTAGGTGCAATACTTGGATACTTATATCATTGGACAAATAATCTATGGGTTCCAATCATAGCTCATGCATTCAACAATGGAATCCAGGTTGTGTTAATCTATGCGATGGACATTGATCTCGCAGCATTTGAAGAGCAAGGAAGTGATCAGTTAAAATGGTGGATGATTCCCCTGAGCGTAGGTGTTATGTACATGATGTATTGGTCTATTCAAAAAAATCGCAGCGCTCTTGAATAAGCCGGAATTCCTAATTCGCAGTGTCACGGGAGTATTTATAGTTGGAATTACACTTGCGGCGATTGTATTTTCTCCTTACACATACGTATTACTACTTGCCACAATTGGGGGGTTAGGAGCACGTGAGTTTTTTAAGCTTGATTTAATAGAACCGGAAGGATTCATATTAAATATTGTACCGCTTCTTTACTCCATGCTGATCCTGGGCACCGGTTACTTTCTGATTGAAGGTTCACCTGTGTTTGCTTTGATTGTTATGCTTCCTGTAATGGTTTCTTTCATCCTGTTGCTTCAACTCTTCACGTTAAAGTCGCCTGAAGACCTCGTCAGAAA
The DNA here is from genome assembly GCA_043752765.1 of Saprospiraceae bacterium. Lineage (GTDB taxonomy): Bacteria > Bacteroidota > Bacteroidia > Chitinophagales > Saprospiraceae > Opimibacter. The sequence goes on from JAYUXX010000222.1 coordinate 20,752, forward strand.
AGGAAAATCCATTTATACCTCCATGGTTTATATTGGTTTGCCATTATTATGTGGCTGTCTATTTTTAATAAATGAACATGCGTACCGATATGTGTTGATTCCTGTTATCCTGATCTGGGTGAATGATGTAGGAGCCTATATGTTTGGATCAAAATGGGGGACCAAAAAAATCATGCCTTCCATCTCACCCGGGAAGAGTATACAGGGTACCATTGGTGGTGGATTTGTTGCATGGATGGTAGCTTTTATTCTATGGAGACTTTGGCCAGATATAAATGGAGCTTATATAATAACGCTTGCCATAGCCACTCCTTTTTTTAGCCTTGCGGGAGATCTGTGGGAATCCGCACTCAAACGCAATGCAGGTGTGAAAGATAGTGGCACACTTTTACCCGGGCATGGAGGCATTCTTGATCGTTATGACTCTTTATTGTTTGTATTGCCGGTTGCCTCACTGGCTTATTTTATCTTTGTCCTATGAGCTACCGTTTACATAAGGAAGGAAATCCATATCTCATCATTACGATAATACTTTTTATCGCATCGCTGATCTATGCGTCGTTATATACTTCGTTTCCTTCTGTTCTATTATTTCTCCTCTGCGCATTTTTTTTAATTCTATTTCTGATTTTCTTTCGAAATCCGCCACGGTTGCATCAAACTCCACACCGTGATATGATTTTATCACCCGCTGACGGCAAAGTAGTCGTGATTGAAAAGACCACTGAAAATGAATTTTTAAAATCGGAATCCATCCAGATTTCTGTTTTCATGTCACCCCTGAATGTGCACAGCAATCGCAGCCCTGTAGATGGAGAAGTTGTTTTTCAAAAATACCATTCCGGAAAATACCTCGTCGCATGGCATCCCAAGTCCTCAGAATTAAATGAACGTAATACTGTTGTCATCCGGCATGATGAGAAAAATATAGTGGTCCGCCAGATTGCAGGAAAAGTAGCCAGGAAGATTGTGAGCTATGTAAAAGAGAAGGATAAACTTAAGCAGGGCCAGGAATTCGGATTTATAAAATTCGGCAGCAGAGTTGATGTTTTTATTCCCACAGATTCAGAAATAACAGTCAAGATTGGAGATATCGTGCAGGGTGGCGTTACTGAACTCGGCAGATTTAAAGTATGATAATGTAAGCGGATTTAATTCCGAGCTTATCGTTACCGTCCTCCGACCTATATTAATTCTCAAATGCCAGCATCCGTATGATGCTCTTATTCGATGTGCTTTTCTGCTTTCATTTGTGGAAAAAAGATAACATCCTGGATAGAATTAGAATTTGTCATGATCATTGCTAATCTATCCATCCCAATACCCAGTCCAGAGGTGGGTGGCATACCATATTCCAATGCACGTAGAAAATCTTCGTCCAACATCATCGCTTCCTCATCGCCTCTCTTCCCCAGTTCTAGTTGTTCTTCAAATCGTTGACGCTGGTCAATCGGATCGTTCAATTCAGAAAATGCGTTTGCTATTTCTTTACCATTGCAAATCGCTTCAAAACGTTCAACCAAACCTTCCTTAGATCGGTGTTTTTTAGCAAGCGGGGACATCTCAATTGGATAATCCGTGATAAATGTTGGCTGTATGAGGGATCGTTCACACTTTGCTCCAAATATTTCATCTATAATTTTTCCCTTTCCATATTCCGGCTCAATATGAATATGGAGTTCCCGCGCAGCTGATCGTAAGGCGACTTCATCCATCTGACTAATATCGATACCGGTAAAATGTTGAATAGCCTCAAACATCGAAAACCGTTTCCATGGTCTTTTGAAATCAATGATATGGTCATCCAGTTGGACTTTCGTATCACCATGCAGGTCCATGGCTACTTTCTCAACCATCTCCTCTACCAAATCCATCATCCATTCATAATCTTTATAGGCCACATACAACTCAATCTGCGTGAACTCAGGATTGTGAAAACGGCTCATTCCTTCATTCCGGAAATCTTTGCTGAATTCATATACCCCATCAATTCCACCTACGATTAATCTTTTCAGATATAGCTCATTGGCAATTCGCAGATACAATGTCATATCCAGCGTATTATGGTGAGTTTTAAATGGCCTGGCTGCTGCCCCACCATATAGAGGTTGTAAAACCGGAGTTTCAACTTCGAGGTATCCTTTTTCATTCAGGTAATTCCGCATGCTATTATACATACGCGTCCTGTCTTCAAAAACCTTCCGGATGTGAGGATTGACGACTAGATCAACATAACGCTGACGGTAACGCTGTTCAGGATCCGTAAATGCATCATGTGTAACGCCTTCAGCATCCACTTTTACAACCGGCAATGGGCGTAGAGACTTACTTAGAAGTATAAGTTCTTTTACATGCACTGTGATTTCTCCCGTCTTCGTGAAAAAAGTATAGCCTTTTGCACCTATAAAGTCTCCGAGATCAAGAAGGTGTTTGAAAACCTGATCATACAGGCTTTTATCTTCACCCGGACAGATTTCATCCCGATTAATATATAATTGGATTCGTCCCGAACTATCCTGTATTT
>JAYUXX010000223.1:0-10600 GCA_043752765.1 Saprospiraceae bacterium
CAGGATATAGAGGCAGGCCGAGGATGTTGTCTACTGGATCCTCATGGTGATTTGGTGGAAAAGATTGTGAAGACAATTCCGGAATGGCGTAAGAAAGATTTGATCTATTTCAACATTCCTGATCCAAACCTCAAACTCCGGTACAACCCTTTTAAGAAGGTCACTCTTGAAAAACGATCACTGGTAGCTTCCGGCATTTTGGAAGTATTTTCAAAACTCTGGGATAGCGCCTGGGGAGTGAAGCTGGAACATATATTACGGTATGCGATCCTAACACTCTTGGATCAACCCAAAGCAACCATTGCTGACATTTCTGAGATTCTACTGAACAAGGATTTTCGGAGACAAGCCCTCTTTAATGTCAAAAGCGAGATCGTCAAGAAGTTCTGGAAGCGAGAATTCACGGAATACAACAAGTATGATCTGTTGCCGGTCTTAAACAAGATTGGAGGAATGCTGGTGCATCCGGTGATTCGGCGCGTACTGATTGAAAACACCGAAGAAGTCTCTTTGCGTAAAGCAATGGATGAAAAGAAGATCGTCCTGGTCAATCTTTCAAAAGGACATATTGGGGAAGACGTAGCCCACATGCTCGGTGCGCTATTCATTACTTCCATCGCCTCCGCCTCTTTTAGCCGTGTTGATACACCGGAAGAAAACCGCGTTCCATTCATGGTCTACATGGATGAGTTTCACAACTTCACTACACTTTCCCTGGTCAATATGTTTTCCGAATTACGCAAATTCAAAGTCGGTATGACCTTGGCTCATCAGTATATGAACCAGCTTGATGATGATATTAAGAGCGCGGTCCTCGGTAATGCTGGGACAGTTATTTCATTCCGCATAGGAACGGAAGATGCCATGCACATGTCCAAAGAGATGTACCCGGAATTTGATCTTGAAGACTTCATTAACCTTCCCAACTACAAAATCTATCTGAAACTCATGATTGATGGCAAGCCAAGCCGACCGTTCAGTGCGATTACTACTCGGCACTCCGAGACCAATTAAGTGCAAAAACACTACTTGCCAATCTGGCAATTTCTACCGTCTACGCATTCCTTCCTGATTTGAATACACTGGGTTTAGAAAATTCTTTGACAATCTAAACCAAACAATTCACCTATGGCAACCTGGACACGATTACCACAAGAACAGGATGATCAGGACTATTGGTTCGCTGGTTCATGTTTCCTCACACACGGCGTATCAACTAGCCTTAGCTCTGAGGAAATCCTTTTTATCCGCACCGATCTCTCCGAGTTTGTAAAAGAGAAACAAGGAATAGATTACCTACAAGTCTATGAAAGGGACGATGGCTTGCGAGTATGGGTAATAGATCAAATCCCAAGATGCGAGCTCAACGATCATCCTTCCTCTCATAATCACTTTACCCTCCTGTTTCCCGAAGAGTATTGAGATTGAAACCTTGTTAAAGAAGCATATGCACACGTAACAAATTTCTTAACATCAAAATCTTTTTCTTATGCCAAGAGGTGTAGCGCGCAATGTCGAATCGACGCCTGCGCAAGACCGTATCACAGCAGCCGAGGCAGCTATCCGTAAACTTCAATTCGATAAACGTAAGATCGACCTGGAAATCCAAAAATTCCAGCTCGACATTGAAGCGGCGAAAGAAGAACTGGAAGCCTGAGCTGCTGTAAACTTCTCGCTCCTACAAAGGGAACACGGGAAGCTTCATTAAACCATACCAACGGCAAAATCGCCGTTGGTTTTTTGTTTTCCGAAACCATATATAGTAGGTGTAGGATTTACATTCTCTCCACCTATCTCATTTCCAAAAAATCAGTAGCGGAAGCCTATCATTTCCATTCACTTGCCAAACTGACAATTGCTACCGTCTACATGCTTCCCCCAGATACATATACACTCTGGTTTAGAATATTCTTTGACAATCTAAACCGGTTTAAGATGAAAAACCCACCATTATTAATGCTATCAGAGGTGAAGGTTTCGTACCGAAGCCAAACACTCTTGACACACAAACCCAAAATCAGTTCATCGAAAGATGCTGAAAAAGTCCTCCGTGAAAATTGGAGTGACGACATTGAATTACTGGAAGAATGCAATGTCTTGTTTCTTACCAAGGCTAACCAGGTAAAGGGAATTTATCGGGCATCCCGAGGCGGCACTTCCGGCACCGTCGTTGACCTCAAGATCATTTATGCTGCCGCCCTCAAAGGAATGGCGGCAGCGATTATCCTAGCGCACAATCATCCGTCCGGTCACCTGGAACCAAGTCGTGCTGACATCGACCTTACCAAGCGGTTACGCGATATAGGTTTGGTGCTTGATTTGCCAACTCTTGATCATTTGATTCTAGCTCCTTTCGAGGGTTACTACTCCTTTGCAGATAACAGCCTGATCTAAATTTTCACCACATAAATTTCTTCAGTATGAGAAACACTACGACAGTAGCCGAAACCCCTATGCCTAATGGTACCGGCAGGGACAATGATTTGTACCAGCAAGTAACCAACAAAATCATTGCATTGATCGAGAATGGAGTTGCGCCCTGGAGGAGAACATGGAGCACCTACGGTTTAGCACGCAACTATGTCACCCGGCATATTTACACTGGTATCAATCTGATCCTGATGAACAACACGCCACATCCGATACCATATTTTATGACTTGGAAGCAGGTGAAGGATATGGGAGGAAAGGTGCGCAAAGACACGAAAGCAGAAATGGCCATTTACTTTAATATGTACTATAAAGACTGCTATGACCACACTTTGGACAAGGAGGAAGCCTACAAACGGAGAACTGCTGGTGAAGAAATTCAAGTTTTGAAGTTCATCCGGTATTACAACGTTTTTAATATTGCCGACATCGAAGGAATCAAGTTTGAGATTCCTGAGATTGAATCAAGGCCCAATGAGAAAATTGTATGGTGCGAAAACATCATTGAAAATATGCCTAACAGTCCTGAATTGAAAAGCATTGACGGCAATCGTGCCTTTTACTCTCCTGCACTTGATTTTGTAAATATGCCCGACATCAAGCAGTTTGAGACACCGGAGGATTACTACGCAACCTTTTTTCATGAACTTACCCATGCCACCGGACACGCTTCACGTCTAGCCAGGGAAGAGGTAATGGACCCAGTAACCTTTGGCAGTAAAGCATATAGCCGAGAAGAACTTGTAGCTGAGATGGGTGCTTCGTTTCTCTGCTCAACCGTGCAGATTGATTATGACAGTATCACTGAAAACAGTGCCGCTTACTTGGCCGGATGGTTACAGGTACTCCGGGAAGATAGCAAATTTATTTTCAAAGCTGCTACAGAGGCACAAAAAGCGGTGGATTACATCTTGAATCGGCATGCTATGAACAGTGAGTAAATGGGTTTTCTCAGATAGCAAAAATGAAAATATAATCCCTTACATTGGTATTATACTAATGTAAGGGGTTTTTTATGACTAAATCGGAGAGGACAGCTGCGAACTTATTTTATAACTATCTTACTGATATTTTTATTCCCATTTATATCCTGAGTAATTATATAATAAAAGCCATTGCTAAGGCCAATAGATTTTCCATATAATAAATATGAATTATTGATTATTGTATCGGAAAATAGAATTCGACCTAACAAATCGATAACCTGAATTGCATGCAACTCTACAGTTATATTATTCCCAAAAATATTAATTTCGTTATTTGATGGGTTGGGAAAAATTGTGATATTATTATTTTCTTTTACAATTGCGTCATGTGTAATCGTAAAGATTGTATCACAAGGCCCAGATTCTTTTTGAAGTCTAAAGTTAGGGCTATTTGGCATTGAAGCAAAATGAGAATATGGAAGCAATATATTGTGTTGCAATATCTCGCAAAATATGCCTTTTTTATTTGGCTGATTTATGGTATGAAGATAAAAAGTTGGCCCGTAGGAACAGATGTATATTTTTCCATCAGGTGCAAGCTTGGCATGGTAAAAGTCTGTTTTATTTCCGCCACTAATGGCTCCATCCCATTGTGCTACTAATGTTTTACTTTGTGCAATGTCTGAGGATAACAAATCAAACTGATAAATTTTATCTAAAAACGTAATATACACAAACTGTGAATTGCCAGATATTGCCATTCCACTAATTTGATTGGTATCCGGCAGTAAAGAAATGTGAAGAGGATTTGATAGCTCCCCACTACAGCGATCAAAATCAAAAATATTCAGGCCATTATCAGCGTCAGAACGTATATACTTTGTTCCATCCTGCGTAAAGAGTGTTTGGCCAGTTATGTCAAGCTTATTAAGTATATTGCCGATACATGATTTCTCTACTAATTGAGGGCCAGAAGGGTTTAATAGGATTTTATAATAACAATTAGATTTATATTCAGGACAAATAACCCACCAATCTCTACCATTAGCGTGCCTCACAGCCTGAAGCGCACCAGTGGATAGGGTGTCTTCTAAAAGAATTGTATTCTTTTCAAGAACTTTGCCTGCTCCATTGTTGGAATTAGCATCAACTATTGAATAGTACAAATGAAGAGGGGCAAAATCGCTACCTGTAGGTGTATTAAAAAAGGATAAATCAGTATGGAAAAGATAATAAATACCTGAATGTTTAGGTAAGGGAAGACTTAGTAATGATTGCTTGAAGGGATCACCACTGGTTTCACACCATTGATCCTGCATTAACCCTGGGTTAAGTTCATCCCCATTTTCAATTAATTCATGATTACTATTAGCAATAAAACAATTGTTTGAATAAAAAATTAAATTACCTAAGGAATCGCTCATAGATACGTTTGCTTCAACAGTACGCATGCTTAATTGAGGGACTTGGATTACATGAAGAGAGTCATCATTAAAATTTAATATAATCCCCTTGCTCCCACGGGCTAGAACCCAATTGTTATCATGCCTTACTTGAGAGTGTGACATTTCAATATATAATAATGAAATTAATAAAAAAATTAGTCGCATATTAATTTAATGAAAGGTGATTTTGAGAATTGATAGCGTTGTCAATGCAAGTAATGGATCCTAAAGGGAATGATTCTAGGCATCCTTGATAACGCACAAACAAGTATGTGCCACATAAAGTAATCATCTTCTAATAAGACTGCGACTTCATGTGGCACATGTGTTCCAAGACTAAAAGGTACAGAATGCCAATTTAGTTAACTGCTAAATTGAAATCATGGCATTTGCTTTGCCGAAATTTTTATGGTGCCTTGGATATTAATTTTATTGCATTATTACAAGTTTAAAGGTTCTTTTTTCGCCATTGTGCAAACTTACATTACAAAAGTATAATCCTGTCGGAAGCGTAAATGGCAAAAAATTGTCCGAATTGGAATTAGATGGTGAAATGTTTGCTGTATGACACACCTTACCTAAGGAGTTAGTTAAAATAATCTGTGCGTAATAATTTTGATTGTCTGGTAGGCTTACAAAAATTCCCTTTCTTGTTGGATTAGGGTAAATGTCTATTCCATTAGCTTTTTCTGTATTTAGTACATCCTTTGTTCTATCTTCAATGGAATCTGGAGAACATCCTTGGTTGTCCCTGAGCTTTATATTTGAATCACAGCGATAATAAAGGAATTGTCTAGCAATCGCAGAAGCAGGACCAGCAGACTGTGGGCAAAGCAATGCTATTGTCTCCATTATTTGTCTTTGATTTTCAGTAATCTCTCCATCCTGGAATAAACGTGATGACATGATAATATTTAGAACACTTTTTTCATTGTAATCAAAATCGTTCACAGGACTAACTAGATTGTTAGCTTGTAAAGCTTCTTGCAGTTTTATTAAAAAATTTGTAGTATACTCTGTATATAAGGTAGCATACTGTGTATCAATTGAATCCAAATTTTGACATAATTGTATTTTGGCAGATTTTGCTGAAGCCATTTCATTGTCTTGAGTTGCAGAATGGAGCAAATTATCTACATTAGATAGCAATTGAAAAATGCTATCCCAGTTATTATGTAAGACGAGTAAGTGGGTGGACATAATAGAACTTACTTGTTGGGCACTGTCAATCTTATTATAAACATTATACAATTTCCCAATTGAAGTGCTTTGTTCTTGAGTTAAAAACGTACTAAAAGCAGAATAATCATCAATAAGACCTGGGTTGGCTTTTAATTTGGAATAAAGATATCTTTTACTTGTCCAAATTAAATACGGATCTTGTACATAAGATTGGATGGAGCCATCGGCAATCGATCTGTCTGTAAAATCGCTTTCATTATACATTCCATCGCAGGTGACACTAGTGATAAAACCGTCTGGGTCATATCGAAACCAAGCCTCATTTCCTGGATTAACTTTTGCAGGATAATAATCGGTTTGATATTGGTATAATGGAGGATTAGGGTTATTGGGATTAGAGTAAATAGATTGAGGATCATGTGACCAGATTCGAGAAAGTGGCGCATACTGAGCGGTGGAGAACGCATGCTCATTTGATACAGTGGTTGATCCAGGCTCGTCATACCAATGATTTTGATTATGTTCTCCTTCTTCAACGCCTTGTTCCCCAATAAATCCATTCTCAACATATAAACCAGCTTGTCCGACTTCAAAATAATTTTTAAACAGTTTGGTTCCTGACGAGTTGCCATTTAAGTGCATTAGTATTGATGATTCACGAAGCGTATTTGAGCAATAGTTGACATTATTCATGTCATGAGAAACAATGCCATGAAAAAAATTGCCGGAATTTTCATGGTCTGGGTCGTCATAGATTACATTGTACTTAACATTATTTCCCGCATACAAATTTGTAGCTCCTCCCTCTAATTGAATAGCTCGGTCTCCCGTATAGCTTGGGCCACTAGAATTAAAAGTATTTTGGTAAAGTGTAGTTCTGTTTATATGGGTGCCTTTTATTCCAAATGTATACGAAAGCAAATGATCGCCAAATGAATTGACATAAGCTTTAGTCTGATTAATATAGAAATTATTATATTGTATAAGTGCACTTGCTCCTGCAACTTGTAAGGCATTAATCGCAATTCCTGCGCATTCATAATAATCGGAAGTATTGGGGTTTGGTGCGGTCATGATCATATGAATGACATTGTCCTCTATAGTAAAATGTGCAGCCCCAGCCTCTCCAGGAAAGGATATCCACAAATTAATACAAAATGCCTCTTCAAAATTTATTTCGTCTAGAAATTGAACATCAAATTGGTTCTCATGAATAATTATTGGAGCACCTACGGCGAAACCCCTTACATGGATTCCCATATGAGTTTTTTCTTGATAAAATAAATCCCATGGTGTTGGAAAAATTGTTATCTCTTTAACATTATCATCAAGGCTAAAAACACAGTTTTGAACTGTTAGCCCATGTGACAAAAGTGCATAAATCCCTGTTCTTGCACAGTTGGTAAAATTGCAATTATTGATTCGTAACTGACCTTTTTCACAATATATACCATCAAGTAAAATTCGTTCAAAATTACACTTTTCAATCGCTGTTGAACCCCAAGCTAATTGGTTTTCAAACCGAATACCGAATTGAATTCTCTGGAAAAGATTGGCTTCAACATTATTAGATGCACCTATTGATCCGCCGCCTTTATAAAGTTGAATACCTGCGTATGTCACATCGCTAACAGTACCATTAAGTGGTGATGTACAATCAAACCTATTTCCTGAAAATTCAAAAAAAATTGAAGCTGCGGTAGAGCAGATTGTACTATTTGAGTTTTGGTTAAGCTTAATTCCAACATAATTTCTATTAAATATTGTTTGTGTTATGAATAACATCCCTTGATTCCCACAAGTAGCTTCTATTGCAGCTTGTGCATCTTCAATTTCAGTAATATTTTGAGAGATTATGGTAGAACGATGCCCAAGTTTAATTCCGCTCCACATGCCTATGCATGCAAATAGCTTAGAACCGTCCAATGTAAAAGAAGTTATATCATTAACCTTTATCTTAATATTTGGAGCAATGTTCATCTTACATCCTAGCAGGATAAAAGGAGCATCCACCTCAAAGTCAGCAATTAACTCAATATTTCCAGTAAAAACATTATTTCCTCCATTTAGTGCAATAATTTGAGAAGATTTTTGCTTACCTAACCCTCCCCAAATATTAGGGTAAGTACCAGAGTGATATCTTTGACATAAAGGAGGAAGCCCTTGTTCAAATTCTGGTGAAGCCCCGAAGTCAGGGCAGTTGTTCTGGCCAGATAAACTGGCAAAAGAAGATAAAAGAAAGAATACAATCATGAAAAGAAGACTCAGGCTCTTAGAATTCGAGTCATGCAAAGGCGTTTTAAAAAATACTCTTGATTGTCTCATAATTTAGAAATATTTAGGTGGTCCTTACTCTGATTGTTTTACCCGGCCATTTCAGGATGAGAACCGGGGCTTCCGGGGGTTGGTCAGGAGGTGGCGGGTGCAACCGCTGCCTCTTTTTTTATAGATCCAGGCCTATTAAGGTGATCAAAGCCTCTTTTTCTTTTCGATTATAAAAGGTGCTTATGCAAACGCAAAAAATCTACAACACTCTTGGCCAAATATCAATGGCAAAGTGCACTCATTGTGCTACCCTGAGCGATAGTACGATTCATGGCAATACGGCCATGTGTACGCATGGTTCCAATCAAGATGCATGTACACCTAAGCTGGATGCTCGGCAATAAATAACAGTAGGAATGTTTGGTAAGAACAGGAATTCAAGGGGTCAACAGAAGAAGCAACAAAAAAAAGAGTCATCTGGAGGTGGAAGATTGAAAATCGGTGAAAGATTGTTAAGCGGATTATTGAGTCAAACGTAGTGAACAAGTTTTAAAAATTCAAATCTTCAAACTGCTATTTTTTGTCATAAGCCAGTGTATTGAAAAAATAAGGCCTAAATCGTTCACAGCGGCTCTGAAATGCTGTATTAGTTTTTTGTTAATTTTAAGAAAGCCAAAATTTTCAACATTATTTTTGCCTGTGGCTATTATGAAACTCATTATAAACTCTTTAGCCATTAGTAGTAAAGCATACAACAGGGAGGAAGTGGTAGCCAAAATAGGTGCTTCGTTTCTCTGTTCAACCGTGCAGATTGATTATGACAGTATCACTGAAAAAAGCGTAGCCTACCTCGCTGGATGGTTACAGGTACTCCGAGAAAATAGCAAATTATTTTCAAAGCTGCTACAGAGGCCCAAAACGCTGCGGATTACATATTAAACAGGGGGCAAATGACTGCTGACGAACTTCCTCACTTTTGATTCCAGCTTGTGGTAAACGTTTTATCAAAAAATCAATCCTTGTAATGGCGCATTACCAATACAGGGATTTTTTAATATTCCCATTTTATATTTTTGTCCTGATGAATATTAATCCCTTGGAACGACAATTACCCGTTGGGTTTTTGAAAGTGATAGTATATAATTGTCTGCGTTTAAACTTATAGGCCGTGCTGGAAGGCTATTGACGATAGTTTTATCAATCTCGGTAACTGATGGTCAGCATTGTTATGGCAACAGTATTTAAATTCAAACAATTACGTCGCAAGAAATCTATTTAAGCCTTTCCATTTCAATGTCCGGGAATGATATTAATATAATCTTTTCCAAGATTTCCTCTTTTTGTAAGGGTTCAAAATAATCAATTAATATGATAATGTATTTTATGTCATTAAAATCTGTAACAAAATATATTTCCAGGTTATCTTCCTTTACATCAAATTCAAGTTCCTTTTTTGCTATTGCTAAAGAATTTTGCTCCAAACATTTCTTGAACTTTTGATAATTATCATTAGAATAAACAAACCCGAAAGAATAGTAAACTTCCTTTAAGTTTACCTTGGTTATTCTTTCCAATTTTTCTAGCATTGGATTTTTATTACGGCTGAATAATTTTGTTAATAATTTCATTTTTGTTCATCTTTTTTTGTTGTAATTGCATCGTATGTCTTGGTGCCAGCAGTAGCCCCAAGAATCCCCCCCGATATACTCCCAATTACTCCTCCAATAATAGCTCCAGGAACTGCGCCAACACCGCCAAAAAGAACTCCAATTCCAGCACCAATTTCTGCGCCTATTTCGCCACCTATAATAGCTCCTGCTATTGCACCTCCCTCCGTTGCAAGAGCTTGAGGTTTGTTTTCTGCAGTAGCCACGTTATAAACAGATATTCCTACTGCTGCTGCTCCGGCCACTTTCCCTACTGTTCCAAGTTTCCCAACCAGGCTATTTACCCCTTCATTTGTTTTACTAGCTGTGCCCATGGAGCGAAGATTTTCACTGGAACTTGGACGCATTTGTTCAGCAACTTCTCTCATTACTGCTGGTGTCTTTTCGCGCGCTTCCGTTTTTAATTGTGTTCTGCCTTTTGAGTCAGTTTTCTCTAAACTTGAAACCTTACTTACATATTCATTTCTTACAGCTTCAGATTTTACTAGAGTGACTGAAGTTGATGCTGTTACGCTTTGGGCCGTGCGTAAAGCCTCGGAGTTATCATTTCCTAATCGGTTAGCTGATACTCCTTGTAATCCCCATAAATCGTAACTGTTTAGCACCCGAAGGGTGCGACATATAAATCAGCGGTGCTGCAGACAGCACGAAGTTCCTTGAAAACATTGAGTTGATGCTTACGACA
>JAYUXX010000224.1:0-1728 GCA_043752765.1 Saprospiraceae bacterium
TTGCAGAACAGCCTCAATTCAGTAATTCCAATCAATTAATTAGTTACCTCAATAACTTAAATGCTACCTGGGTCAATGCTGCCAAAAGACTGAGTCCGGATGTACTAGTGGAGTTGCTTGCCTTCAGTAATAAGATCTATTGTGATCACCTTGAAAAGCTTGATCCTTTTGGAAAAGCCATCTTTCCGGTAGCATGGGCCGGTGAACATAATTCAGCGAATTGGTTTCATGTAGCGCGGGAATACACAGAGAAGTGGCATCATCAACAACAAATTAGATCTGCGGTGAGGAAGAAATTTTATTTTTTCAATTGTACTTCAGGCCTTATCTCAAAACTTCAATCAGGGCGCTCCCATATCATTTCCGGGATGTACAGATCGAAGAAGGTGGATCGATCACATTGACCTTAGGAGAAAATGCGAGATCCTGGTTGTTGGTTTTTAAAAATGGTAAATGGGACCTTTGAATGAGTTCAGGTGCTAAAGAACATACTGCTATAATCATACCGCCACAATGTATTTGGAAAATGTTTTCAAAAGAAATTTCAAAAGAAGAATTAAATAAAACTACAATCGTATCGGGCAATCGAAAATTAGCAGATAAGATGTTTGAAGTCATTGCCGTCATGGCATAATATTATACTGGATTATAAATCAACATGCCTGAACCTAATACACCGGAACCAAAAGAAGAACGCCAGGTCCGAAAGGCTATACTTTCACTTCATGATTATCTCGAAGGACCTAAATCGCGTGGAAGTGAATTGATGTTTACCCTTAAAGTGGTGAAGCAATTTATTCATGGCTTTCGCAAACTGCATTTTGTCGGCCCATGTGTCACAGTTTTTGGGTCGGCCAGATTTCCCCCCGCTCACCCGTATTATGTCATGGCGGAACAAGTGGGCCGAGAAATCGCCAAAACAGGTTTTACAGTCATGACCGGTGGTGGTCCCGGTATTATGGAGGCTGCCAATAAAGGTGCGATCGAGGCAGGTGGTTTTAGTGTAGGATGCAATATAAGACTGCCGCACGAACAAGCTCCGAACCCATACATGCATGAATGGGTAACCTTTGATTATTTCTTCGTAAGGAAATTTCTCATGCTAAAATATTCATATGCATTTGTGGTCATGCCAGGTGGCTGGGGTACGATGGATGAATTGTTTGAAACGCTGACTTTGGTGCAAACAGGCATGATTCATCATTTTCCAGTGGTTCTCATGGGTAAAGATTATTACCAGCCCCTCAGAGATTATCTTGATTTCATGTTGAGCCAGGGAACGATCTCTGCAGACGATCTCAAACTCATAAAACTCACAGATGATCCCAATGAAGCTATGAATCACCTCGCTAAATATATAAGTGATTTCTATACGATTAAAAAGAAGGCAAGAAGGTACTGGGCTTTAGGGGAAAGGAAATTTATTCCCAGAAAAAAATGAATTTGGAATGTGACTTTCCTGTAGTTAGAGATTCTTGGATTGCGTAATTTACTGATACCAAAATCTTTAAACTGTGAAATCTGCTTCCATTCTGACTGTGCTGCTGATGAGCAGTTTATTTGTTTTGTTGATTTTAACCTCCTCTTGCTCTTCAGATCAGGGACTGTTTACTTCCTCTGACTTATCTGAAAATACCAGGTTAGATTATCGAAGTGATTATTCCGGATTAGAGGTGCTGGTTAAAATTAAAATTTCAGCACGGGATAATATTCCTACCACCTCAATAT
>JAYUXX010000225.1:0-1724 GCA_043752765.1 Saprospiraceae bacterium
TATGATGTCAATCATGAAATACATCAAATCCTGTCCAAGGCAATAAAGATATTATACCTGATTAACACGCTTCCCGATCTTCAAAGTCGTATAGGAACAATTTTACTTCATTTTCCGGAAATGCCCGATGTAAAAGTTAGTGAATCAACCTTTTTAAAGATCTCCTTGAATAGAAAAACTGAGCGATATAGAAATGCGCTGAGTATTGCGAGGTTAATTCTTCTTAATTTTCATCCTGATGTTTCAAAAGGGAAGAACAATGTCCTGGCATTATTATTTGATATGAATCTGTTGTGGGAGAAGTTTGTACTTGTCAGTATTCGGAAAGGAATAAATAAAGGAGGCTTGGAGTATAAGGTTTCCGGGCAAATGACCAGGTCTTTTTGGAAACCAGACTCAGGTTATTTAACGACCGTAAGGGCTGATATAGTTATTGAAGTTTCAGATAACCAATTTGTAGTTTTAGACACAAAATGGAAGAATCTTAGTTGTTCAAAACCGTCATCAGGTGACCTGCAACAATTATTTGTCTATCATCACTACTATAAAGCTGATAAAGTCGCATTAATATATCCGGGCATTGAAGGCATGAAAGGAGTATTTACTAAAATTTATAATCAGGAGATCCAAAAAGAATGTTGCCTGATTGGCTTAAAGCCGGTAGGTGAAATCTCGCAGTGGCAGGAAAGTATTTTCCAAACAGTGAACGAATGGGTGGTTCGCAATTAGCAATTTAAGTGAAACTAAAGAAAGTCTAAATGAAATGGATTAAATCAATAATCTTGATAAGTGCGCTTTTGGTGATTTGTCCAATCGTTATGCGTGCTCAGGTTGTTATAGTACGATGCGAATATCCAATCCCCATTTATAACAATCATGTCGGAAACGAATGGAGCTTTAATTTTGAATTCAATGGTCAGTTTTATGGTATTGAACAACCACTTCAGCTTAGTATAGCAGCTGCCAAAACTGTGGGCTTTGTTGTTTTTGAAGAAAATGAAAAATATCCCGATAAAGCCTCAGTATTACTCAGAATTGATCCAGCCAAAATGATATTAACTAAAGAATATACAAAAGACATTGAAGTTATCATTACCGAAACGAATGGAAGATACTCGGGCAATAAAGCTAAATGGATGGTACGTATCTTTTATAAGTTAATTAATGATAGGACCTAATTATTCGATTCAGCAACTTTCCTAAATTAATTCATTAAATCAGAGTATAAACAAGAATCGAAATAATTTTAGGATATTTACACAGTTACTACTATTTATGCAATTTACCTTTATCTAAAATTTACTAGAGGTATTTGACTCAAAAGACTTCACCTGGACTCCCTTCTCTAAGATAAAGACCACGCCAAAATTAGCGTGGTAGTTGTAAATCCTACATAGATCCATTTCATTGAAGTATTTATTTTTTCTTTATATGATTGATAAATTTTCTCTGTTTGTTTGTATTGCTATTTCAACTACTCTAAGTGGACAGGACCCTGCATCATTTCTCCTTTCACAACAAGGCTCCTTCTTTAACCCCGCATTAGCCGGGACTGGTGGCTCACAATCGATCAGCCTTGCATATCGACAGGAATGGAACAGCACAAATGATGTAGGTTATCATACTGCACTTCTATCATATGATGAGAGTATGCCGTGTAGCGTATTAGACTTTGGGATCAATGCACTCTGGGATCAGGAAGGAAGTGGTTTGCTGTCAACATA
>JAYUXX010000226.1:0-10547 GCA_043752765.1 Saprospiraceae bacterium
TTTGATTATTCTACAAATGGATTTCCACAAAGTGGTGGCACTCATGAAATTGGTATTGTTTATCAACTTGATGATGGAGATACGGAATCCCGCTATAATGACTGTCTGAACATTTTCAAATAAAATCTGACTGCTTTATAAGGCACAATTTTTGTGATGTTTAACCATATGAGAACCGACAATAATTCCATGTAGGTATCGTTTCAGAAAATGTATATTTGTACCTCTTTTTAAACTAACGTTCAGTTAAGAATGAAAAAATCTCTTTTGATTGGCACGAGTGCCTTGTTGATTTTTGTTTTTGGAGCTTGTAAAAAAACGGATCGTTCTTCCGTTACAGGCTGGAAATATAATGATCAGGAATGGGGCGGATTTGAGAAAGGTACCCATGGCGATATGGAAGTAGGTCCTGGTTTAGTCCCTGTGGAGGGTGGAACTTTCACGATGGGATTAACAGATCAGGATGTCACGTATGACTGGGCAAATGTACCTCGCCGTGTCACCGTTTCTTCCTTCCTCATGGATGAGACAGAGGTTTCCAACTCTAACTATCGAGAATTCGAATATTGGACCAGAAGGGTTTTAGGGGAATCATATCCCCAGGAAGTCATCAGTATACTCCCGGATACTTTAGTTTGGAGAGATGAACTTTCTTTTAATGAACCTCTCGTAGAAACGTATTACAGACATCCTAGTTACGCTGACTATCCTGTAGTAGGGGTTACTTGGGAGCATGCCAATAAATTTTGCGAGTGGAGGACTGACCGTGTAAACGAGATGCTACTTGTGGAGAAGGGAGTTCTTAACCTCAATGTAGATCAAAAAGACTCCGATAACTTCAATACAGAAGCCTACCTTTTTGGACAATATCAGGGAAGTGTAAAGAAAAATCTGCCAGACCTTAAAACAGGTGGCGAACGTCCGGTTAAGTTTGACGATGGTATTCTTTTACCTGCTTATAGACTACCTACTGAGGCTGAATGGGAATATGCTGCTTTAGCCCTACAGGGAAATAATCTTTCCAAAAAAGATGAATTAATTTCTGACCGAAGAATCTATCCCTGGGATGGAAACACTGCCCGGTACAAAACCCATGACAAAAATCAGGGCCGTATGCTTGCTAACTTTAAAGAAGCAAGAGGAAATTATATGGGAACCGCTGGAAAACCAAATGACAATGCCCCTTTCCCGGCACCTGTAAAAGCCTACTTTCCCAATGATTTCGGTTTGTATAACATGGCTGGAAACGTAAGTGAATGGACAGGTGATTTATATCGCCAAATGACCAGCTCTACGTTACGCGATGTTGAAAATCATGATTTGAATCCATTCCGTGGTAACATATTTAAGGAAAGAATTCTTGATGAAAACGGTCGCCCAATTGAAAAAGACAGTTTAGGCCGGATTCGCTACACACTTGTGTCAGATTCTGTTGCCGCTTTGAGAGAAAACTACCAAAAAGGTAATGTACTGGAATATAGAGATGATGATGACGAAGCTGTATTTTATGCATATGGCGAATCTTCATTGATAAATGACAGTTCGAGAGTAATCAAAGGTGGATCATGGGCTGATCGTCTTTATTGGCTTTCCCCTGCTGCCCGTCGATTCAAAAATCAGACGCTTGGTGACCGTACAATTGGTTTCCGTTGTGCAATGCACCGCGTGGGTGGTTCGGAGCCAGGAGGTGAGATTGGTGGTCATGATTTCGGTGGATCAAAATCAAAAACAAAGAGGAGATACAAATAATTTATCTCAACAAATCATATAAAAGCGCCTTCACATTTCGTGAGGGCGTTTTGTTTTATATCTTTTCACTCTGACTTACGATTTATCTTTCTCTCAATGGAATTACCAAATCTCTATGATGTATATTCAAAACATCCCATCATCTGCACGGATACTCGTCTCATCAATAAGGGCTGCTTATTTTTTGCCTTGCAGGGCGCTAACTTTGATGGGAATAAGTTCGCAGCCGAGGCAATCGTAAAAGGGGCTGCTTACGCGGTTGTTTCCGACTCTACACTTCAAGGAGAAAACTTTATTCATGTTGAGGATACATTGGTTGCATTACAAGCTCTGGCAAATTTTCACCGCCGTCATTTTACAATTCCAGTCATTGCCATAACAGGAAGTAACGGCAAGACTACTACCAAAGAACTGATTACATCTGTACTTTCTAAAAAATACATAGTGCATTCTACAGTAGGCAATTTGAATAATCATATTGGTGTTCCTCTGACAATATTGGGTATGCCGAATGATGTTGAAATCGCTATTATTGAAATGGGTGCTAACCATCTAAGAGAAATCAATTCATTATGTGAAATTGCTATGCCTACACATGGAATTATTACAAATATTGGGAAAGCACACCTGGAAGGTTTTGGGTCATTCGAAGGAGTTCGGAAAGCAAAAGGAGAATTATTTGATTACCTGCAAGAGCATGACGGATATGCATTTGTGAATGTTGATGATGCCGGAATCGTTCAACTTGCAAAAAATATGATCACTAAATCTACTTATGGATTCAATACAAATGAAAACCCCAATTTTCATTTTAATTATTCCACGATCTCCGGTAACGGTGGATTTACAATGAGTGACACGATGAGTGATACGACTATTCACTCAACCATGTTTGGGCAGTACAATGCAATGAATATGCTGGCGGCCTTCGTAATCGGGAAACATTTTGATATTGCGAATGAAACAATTGTCAAATGTCTTTCTGCATTTGAACCTGGATCTAACCGATCGGAAATTATCCAATTTGCCGACTGTACCATTATTAAGGATGCCTATAACGCGAATCCTTCAAGTATGGAACTCGCATTGATGGCTTTTGCAGAACGATATAAACAAGGATGGGTAATATTAGGAGACATGAACGAGCTTGGCACCGAAACAGATGATGCTCATCAGCATATCATCAATATTGTCAAATCATTGGGTTTTGAGCGGATTTATTTAATCGGAAAAAACTTTAAAAAAGCTTTCACAAATAAAGTGAATATAGACTTGACCCATTTCTATTTGGCGGATACGATTGATGAATTAAGAGCGGAATGGAATTGGGCATCATCCAAAGGCAGAGCTATACTTTTAAAAGGATCAAGATTAATGCAGCTTGAAAAATTATTGGACTTCTGATTAACCCAGAACAGATTTAATGACTATGGGTGAATAGTCTTCTTCACATGCTTTACGGTAGTCCTGATACGAACAGGGTACTTTATTACCTGATTTATTTTCTATCCACCATCTTCCGGAAATTTCGCTTTTGTAGAACAAAAGCGTGTGGTCACTATCCTTGGATTGGACCATATACTTCGTTAATAAACTTTTTTCGGGATCTTCTCGCAAAGTGGATCCTTCCAGTAAATACCAAATCATTTGCGCAATTGCATTGGCCGTCAGACCTGTCATATCTGATCCTGCATTGTATCCATAAATTCCAACACTTGAAAGTGATTGCGTTGCTCCCGCATATCTGAATAATTGACAAGCCTCCATAATCGAAAGACCGCTTGAGGACATTCCTGTCATATACCCGGCTTCCGAAGCACTTAAACTATCACAATTAAATATCATCGCTTCGGAATCCCTGATGCAAGGTTCTGCTAACCCGATGTCCTCACGTAAATCGCTAAGACGTAAATGACCTTCAATATTTTGATGCGATTCAGAAATCAGATGTCGTTGTGTACCAATATATTGAAATAGTGGTTTAGCAAATTCTGATCGTAAATGAATATCATCATCCAGATTCGATTCCCTTATAATAGTGGTCATACGAACCCCGGCGACTTGATACTTCATAAAGCTGACGGGTGTTCCGAGAAGCAGAATTACTGCTCCACTTTCAATTACTTCTTTAAATACCGGAAGAAAAGATTCGGTATTTTTTTGATTAAGCGTTCCACAATCAACAAGCCTTAATGAGGAAGAAGGGGTCGAATTAAATTGATAAAGGTTTTTTTTAATGCGCTTTGAGCCTTCTTTGTCAAAACTTATAAGTAACACATCTCCTGATGAAAGTCGATATTCTTCGTCGTATACAAAGGAAAGTTGATGCCAAAGCGAATTCTTACTAAGCCTGTCAGGCTGAAGCATTCTCTTTTCATCCGGGGTGAACCAATGAGATATCATATAACAAAAATATATTAAATAAAATGATTATATGTTAAATACTAGTCTTTTGTGAACATATTTGGATGTTGATTTTATTTACCTCATCCCTAAACCTTCTTTCCATTATTGTCTTTATATTAAAAAAAGAATATTTTTGCAATTACACAAATTGATCATCTTAAAAAACTCTAACCCTATGACACGACTATTTTATGTCCTGCTGTCAAGTCTACCCTTTCTATTTACGACAAGTATAAGTGCTCAGTCCAATATGGACGCACCACCTGAAATAAATGATGAAATGACGGGTGATCCCGAACAGAACGCCGCCTGGCGAACCGGGCAGGCTGTCTACTCGGCTAAACCAAAAAATATGTGGGAACTAGGAATTCACGGAGGTCTTGCTTTTGTTTCTGGCGACGTTGAAGCTCCGTTTCCTGCAGGATATGGATTTGGCCTTCATTTAAGAAAGGCTATTAATTATACTTTCTCTGTTCGTGGTGATATTTCATATCAAAGTTCAAAAGGGTATGACGCTCGCCCATCAAATGCATTCAGCAGCGAGCGAGTTTATCAGCAAAATGTTGCTGGATCACCAGGCCTTCAGATTTATGCTGATCCAGGTTCAGTGTACCACAGAAACTATAAAGCCAATATTCTTTCCGGTTCACTGGAAGGTTTGATTAATATGGGAAATGTTTTATTCCATAAGCCTTCTAATAAGACCAATTTCTATTTTATTGCCGGTATTGGCTTGAATATGCCTCGTGTATATACTGACCTTTTAGATGGAAGTGGTAATCCTTATAATTTTGCAGGTGTGTCTGTGGGTTCTAACGAAACTATCGATGACCGGAAAGCATCCAGAGAAAATCTAAGAAACCTATTAGATGGAGATTTTGAAACAAGAGGTGGTATTGAAAAAAGTATCATTTCACTTGGTGACAATAAAACCTTAATCCCTCATTTCAATGCTGGAATTGGTTTGTCCCGGAAACTCTCTAGAAGAATAAATCTTGGACTTGAGTATCGTGTACAGCTAAGTGACAATGATTTATTGGATGCATATGAGTACAGAACTCCAAGTGATGAGACTACAGCAAATGATTTCGCTCATTACGCTTCGGTTCGCCTGGGTATTAATCTGGGATCATTTGAAAAAAGAATTGAACCGTTGTACTGGGTAAACCCACTTGATGGCCCATTAAACGACATCGCTGAGCTTAAGCAACGTCCTAAATTCGATCTGACAGACAGTGATGGTGATGGAGTTATAGATATGACCGATCAGGAAGTGAATACACCTGCAGGATGCCCGGTAGATACAAGAGGTGTCACTCTTGATAGTGATGGTGATTCAATTGCAGATTGTAAAGATCAGGAGCCATACTCTCCCCCTGGATTCGAAGTGGATGCTAGTGGAGTTGCTCAGGTACCAGATGATGGTTACCTCACAGAAGATGAAGTTGTAAATATCCTGAATACTCGTGGTGGTGGAAACTTAAATTGGTTCCTGCCTATGATTCATTTTGATTTGGATAAATATTATGTCAAACCAGAATTTTTCGGATCGCTTCATCATATAGCAACTGTCATGAACTCCCATCCTGACATGAAAATCGTTGCTCACGGCTATACGGATAATAGGTCTGCAAGTGAATACAATAATGTTCTCTCGTACAATAGAGCAAATTCTGGAATTAACTACCTGGTAGAAAATTATAATATTCCAAGAGCTCGTTTTATTATCAGTTACGGAGGAGAGCAGATGCCGATTATAAAAGGTTTGAAGGATAGCCATAACATTTCTGATATGGAAGAATACAAGCATTACATAAATCGTCGCGTGGAATTCAGAGTGGCTACAGCGACTGATACTGATTTGTCACGTCCGGCAGGTCCTGATGCAGGTAAAAACACACCTGGGTCATCAAGGCCTGGTTCTAAATATTCCGGCAATCGTAATTCAGGTTATTAGTCAACTAATAGCATAGGGTTAATTGAGATAGATTTTTTTGTGTATTCAAAAGCTCCTGGTCAATAGTGCTCAGGGGCTTTTGACTTTTTATTGAGTCATTCGTTTCAATTCTATATACCTAAATTTACGGTCCATACTAAATAGAAAATAATGGCTGAAGTTATACGAATGCCCAGGTTGAGCGACACTATGGAGGAAGGCAATATTGTGGGTTGGCTCAAAAAAGTTGGTGATAAAGTTTCACAGGGCGATATCCTGGCAGAAGTTGAAACTGATAAGGCGACTATGGAACTTGAAAGCTTCCACGATGGGTACCTATTATATATCAGTGTTAAAGAGGGACCAGTGCCCGTAAACGACATTCTTGCCGTAATTGGAGCTAAGGATGAAGACTTTCAAAGCCTTTTACAGGCTCCATCGAATGGAACTGCCGGAAAATCTTCCATTGAGGAGAAACCTGAAACGAATGCTAAATCTGAAAAGGTCGCAACTCAAGAACCTGAATTAGTTGAATCTGCCATTCCTACACCCCCTATTCCTTCTAAGGAAGCAGAAACCCAAACTTCAACTGACCAATCAAGAATAAAATCTTCACCCCTTGCAAAATCCCTCGCCGCAGAAGCTGGAATAGATATTTCTGCCATTAAAGGAACTGGTGATAGTGGAAGAATCATCAAGCGGGATGTTGAGACTTTTGTATCGAGTGGTCAGGGACAATCACCAAAATTGAATGAAACTTCAGCCCAGCAATTTGGTGATTTTCCGTTGTCCCAAATGCGCAAAACAATTGCCAGGAGGTTGGTTGAAAGTAAATTTGGCGCTCCACACTTTTATCTGACGATCAAAATCAATATGGATAAAGCCACTGAGGCAAGAAAATTGATCAATGAAAACTCGGGCCTTAAAATTTCATTTAATGATTTTGTCATCAAAGGGTGCGCCGCCGCATTGAAACTCCATCCATTCATAAATGCTTCATGGCTTGGTGATAAAATCAGGGTCAATAAGGAAATCAATATAGGGGTAGCCGTTGCTGTAGATGAAGGACTTCTTGTACCCGTGCTCTTTGGTGCAGACAAAATGGGACTTGGTGAAATTAACAGCATGGTAGCGGTTCTTGCAGATAAAGCAAGACAGAAAAAATTGCAACCACAGGAAATGCAAGGCAATACGTTTACCATTTCAAATCTTGGTATGTTTGGAATAGATGATTTTACTGCTATAATCAATCCTCCTGATGCTGCTATCATGGCTGTTGGAACCATAGCGGATGAATTACATCTTGTGGATGGAATCGTTTCATCTTCCAAGGTGATGAAAATCACATTATCCTGTGATCATCGGGTAATCGATGGCGCCACCGGAGCCAAATTTCTGCAGACATTTAAGCAACTCTTGGAAAATCCGGTGTCAATGTTGGTGTAAGAATGAATTTTTATTTCCGGTAATCTTGATTATAGAATATGCCTCAATACTCTTCACGACATCTTGAATTTGCTATCCGAACAATCGCCCAATTACCAGGCATCGGTCGCAAAAGTGCACTGCGTATCACGCTTTATTTACTAAAACATAAGGCCAGTCTTTTACCAGAATTAATCGAAAGTTTAGAGGGTATCCGGTTGAATATCCAACATTGCAATACGTGCCATAATTTGGCTGATACGGATACATGCAGTATTTGTGCTGATCGTTCAAGGCAAAAAAATATCGTGTGTGTTGTAGAATCCGAACGTGATGTCATTGCTATTGAGGATACAGGTCAATATCATGGGCTTTACCATATTCTCGGAGGAGTCATTTCACCAATAGAAGGAATCGGACCGCAAGATTTAAAAATTGAAAGCCTGTTGGAAAGGATCAGGCAACAAGAAATCACAGAGTTAATCATGGCTATCAGCCCTACGATTGAAGGTGAGACCACCATCTTTTATTTGACAAAATTAATCAAGGACTATCCGCTACGAATTAGTGTTATTGCAAGAGGCGTTTCATTCGGCGGGGAACTTGAATATGCTGATGGGGTCACGTTGGGTAGATCTATTATTGCCCGGACCAACATTGAATTGTCTGAAAGCACTTAATCTCAGAACCTATTGAGACTTTCTGTCATCATCGTCAGTTATAATGTGTACCCCTTTTTAGACAACTGCCTAAGATCTGTACAGCAGGCAATGGCAGGAATTGATGGAGAAATAATTGTGATTGACAACGCTTCTGTAGATCGAACGCCACAATTAGTAATTGATCATTTCCCATCAGTCAAACTTATTTCAAATAAGGAAAATGTTGGTTTTGCTAGAGCAAACAACCAGGCACTTGCGATAAGTCGTGGCACTTTTGTATTACTATTAAATCCAGATACGATTGTATCAGAAGACACATTTACTACATGTATTTCCTTCATGGAAGAACACCCGGATGCTGGAGCTGTAGGTGTACGTATGTTGGATGGAAGCGGCCGATTTCTACCTGAATCTAAAAGAGGCCTGCCTACTCTGAAGGCTTCCTTTATGAAGATGTCTGGAATATACAGGCTCTTTCCACGGTCAGCTTCTATGAATAGTTATTACCAGGGAAATATAGATGAACACGAAACAGCAAAAATTGAAGTGTTATGCGGCGCATTTATGTTTATGAGGAAAAGTACCTTGGACAAAACAGGTTTCTTAGATGAAAACTTTTTTATGTATGGTGAGGATATTGATTTGTCATACCGCATAACAAACTCGGGAGAAGCTATTTATTATTTACCCACTACAAATATTATTCATTACAAAGGCGAATCAACCCGAAAATCATCGCTCAATTATATTCTTACTTTTTATCAGGCGATGCTCATTTTTACCAATAAACACAAAGCTTTCAATGGCCAGCAGTTTCTAATCAAACTTGCTATTTACTTGCATGGTTTCGTTCAATTCATAAAACAATCTGTACAAAAGTGGTGGCCGGTATTCATTGATTCTGTTGCTTTCAGTTTTTCATTTTACCTGGTCAGTCAGGTATGGGCAACCTCCTACTTTCATCAACCTGATTACTTCAAACCATCTTTTTATTTTTTAAATGTTCCTCTATATACACTGATCGCTATTATAGCTATGTTTCTCAATGGAGCATATGATAAGCCTTATACCCGGAAATCATCGTGGTTAGGATTTGGATGGGCTATATTGGCTATCCTTGTTATTTATGCAGTTTTACCTGTTCATTTACGCACCTCCAGGATGGTAATTATCATGGGGTCACTTATGTACATGTTCCTTTTAATTCTTACCCGATGGAAAGTTGTTCCCTGGAATGGAACTTCAAAGAATAGTAACCAAAAAGATGACAGAAGAGCCATTATAGTGGCAGGTTTTGAAGAATCAAATCGTATTAAAGAATTAATTAATCGTTCTCGTGATCACATAGACATCATTGGTACAGTATCGCCAGGTGAAAATTTTCCGGAGCAAAATCCAACGCTCGGACATCTCGCTCAATTAGATGAAATTGTCAGAGTACATCGCATAAAGGAAATAATATTCTCAGCACAGGATATTCCATTTTCAAGGTTTACATCATACATGACTTCACTTGGTCCCGGTCTTAGATTTATGCTTGCTGCCTCCGCCACCTTAAATATTGTAGGCAGTATGAATCGCGATACTGAAGGTGAATCATATGCAATACGCGTTAATTTCAAACTTACTCAACCATCATCCTTACGCGCAAAACGCATCTTTGATGTGTTTGCTGCTTTTCTGATTTTAGTCGCTTCCCCTGTTTTATTTTTCCTCATCACACCGAAAAATAAATTGTGGTCAAATATTTTGAAGGTTCTTTCAGGTAAAAAGACATGGATATCGTACCATCCTGACGATCCGATGATAACTTCTCTGCCCCCATTGCCAGAGGGTATTCTAAGCCCGTCATATCCACTTGCTGAAGATAGTCCTTCACGAAGGCTCGAACACATTCATTATGTTTATGCCCGTGATTACCACTGGAGTACTGATATTGCCATCCTGATCAATCAATGGCGAAAAATTGGACAAACCATATTGCCATATGCCCAATGAAATCATTTCTGCAATTCAGGCAACTGCCCGCGATCTTTTTCCTCAAGTAGTGGAGATACGTCGTGATCTTCATCAACATCCGGAACTCTCTTTTAATGAAATCCGGACTTCTCAACGGGTAAAGGATTTCTTAAATCAGCATGGCATTGATTATACTGAGGGTTGGGCAGGATATGGTATCGTGGCTTCCATCAAAGGGAAACATGCGGGCCCCATGATTATGCTTAGGGCAGATATGGACGCATTGCCAATTTATGAAGAAAATGATTTTCTATATAAATCGGTGAATGCGGGTGTTATGCATGCTTGTGGACACGACATACATACAAGTTCTCTACTAGGCGTCGGTGCAATACTTCAAAAGCATAAAA
>JAYUXX010000227.1:0-1722 GCA_043752765.1 Saprospiraceae bacterium
GCACCAATACCACGTTTTTGAGATAAAGGCAAAACAAACATATCTTTTAAATAATAATAGTCGCCTGTAAAGTATGGTTCAATGTTGCCAACACAACACCCGATTATTTGCCCATTGTTTGACGCAGTCCAGCCAATAAATTTTGGGGTATTAAAATAAATCGTCAATTTATCTAACGCCACTTCTTTTGTCCATTGATCGTTCCACGGTTCAGAGTTGTAGGCTTCAACTAAAATCTCTGCGCATCTATCTAGTGTGTCAGCTGTGGTAATTTTTTCAATTATAATTTCGATCATTGTTTCCTGGTTTAATTGTTTTGTGTGTTCCAGTGTTTTGAGGATCGTCTAGAATGGCACATAAAATATTTATACCTCTAATATCATCATTCCTATCCCCTACTTTTCCTTAGTGTAACCTTGATTTTGATAGGGCTTAGCGAAGATAAAACAAACCAATTTGTCCTCTTCTGCCCTCTTTCACTTTCTCAACTTCCCTACTCTTTTCATCTCTTTGGTCCTTCCATTTTACCTCATCATTATAGTTGCTCTAACCTTCATGAATGCAACTCTTTCCCATCCTTACGAACTTGTTGCATACATACAATTATTCCTACAGCGAATTCTAATAAAAAAAACCGGCCCCTTATTACAAGGACCGGCTTTTTCAAAGTATTCTAAATGTATTAAACCACATTAACCTAAATCAAGAGCCATTCTTTATCGTTGTAACACTACTTTTCGTGTAACGATACCCTGCTCCGTTTTTAATCTCACTACATATACCCCACTGCTCAAAGGAGCACCCGCACCTGAAAGTCCATTCCATGTAATCGTGTTCAACCCTTCTTGAGCCAGTGCCTCTACATGGTAAACTTCGATACCGCTAAGATCACTGATGCTCATATGTATGTCCTGCGAATAAGGCATTACAAAACGACATACGGTTTCATTCCGGAATGGATTTGGCGATACCTCAAATGATTGTTCACCATTTCCTTCAGTAGTGCTGGTCGACTGCAACGTAAATGGTACCGGACTATCCAGACTTCCCTGGTGTAGATTAGGCGAGAACATCATTTTCTCCTCCAGGATTTGCACCTCGCCGGTAGCCGGATCAAACAATTTGAAATGCATCTGCTCTCCACTCGTATTCGCATAACTGGTCAGGAAGAACATATACGTTTCCAAATTATCAATGTAGACCGCCTCAGCTACTCCGCGTATTTCATCACCTACAAATGCACCCAATTCCATATTAGCAGTTGTCGCATTCATGTTGTCGTAATGAAACATACCAATTAGCGTCATGTTATGCTCATACTGTGCAGGATCCACTGACCAAAATCCAGGCAATGATGGTGCACCCCTCGATTCTGAAGGATCATCATTGGTGAAACTGGAAGGTGGATACGTAAGCGTTCCTGCTAACGCCGTCTTGAGCATATAACCATTGAGTGGTTTTAAATGAGTTAGACTTCCCACCCATCCAATCGTGCTATTGACGTATTGTGCAAATGATGACTGACTCTTGATAATATCGCCTGCCGTTTTCGGTATTGAAGCTAGTGCAGCATTTACAGAAAGTGTATAATTCGGTATATATCCGATCCAGTTCCAACCCGCAACAATCGGAATAGGCACGGTTGCAGGTACTAAAGCATTTCCCGTGATCTTGATTGTATTGGGTTGAGCAGCCTGGTATAAATACAATGTTGTATTTATG
>JAYUXX010000228.1:0-4439 GCA_043752765.1 Saprospiraceae bacterium
AGAACTGGGGATCGAATGGACGTGGCAACCTGTGACCATCAAAAATTATCCGGAAATCATCGAGGCAATTATAAATGAAAAGAGAGAGGGTTCCAAAATCCCTGTCGTTTTTAATTTATGTGATGGAGATGAAATTAACGGTACACCGGGTATTTCTGTCGTTCGCCTTTTGGAGGCAGGTGGATTAATCTATACAGGAGCTGACGAATACTTCTATACGGTCACGACATCCAAAATACCAATGAAGCAAGCGTTTGATGATGCTGCTGTTCCCACCGCGAAATGGAAGTCTATTCTTGACAAGAATCAGGATTTTGGAGATGTGTTTGATTTGCTTGGTTCGCCAGTTATAGTCAAGCCTTCGATTTCCGGCGGCAGTATGGGTGTGGGTATTAAAAATGTAGTCTACGATGAAACTGAATTAAGTGACCAGGTGAAAAAGATGTTTGAGGGATATCGAGGTTGGGACTTAGCAGCTGACGGTCTTATTGTAGAATCTTTTATCACTGGTCAGGAATTTACTGTACTGATTTCCGGTTCATACAACAATCCTGACCAAGCCAAAATTTATACCCCGGTTGAAAGGGTTTTTCATGCCTCGCTGCCCGAACATGAAAAGTTTTTATCCTACGACAGGCTTTGGGAAATTTATGAAGATGAAACTGCTATGCCGAATCAGGCCAATTTCTATGAATATGCTTTACCGGATGCAACAGATATTGAGGATATAAAAAAGATAAGCTGGAATGCATTTGTGGCCACAAAGGGTTGCGGCTATACGCGTGTGGATGTGCGACGAGACAATGAAACGGGCAGATTATATGTGCTGGAAGTAAATGCGCAATGTGGATTGAGTGAAGATGAAAATTACACATCCATCGGTGCAATACTTCGCATCAGCAATAATACATTTACTGATCTGGTCAGCGAAATTATACGGGACGCATTCCACAGGCATGCAACAAAAGGAGTGAAAAGTGGCTTTGAAAAGATAAAACTTGTAAACGAATGAAGATTTGCGTTCTCCAGCCTGATTATTCTACATCCGATGTTGATTATCAATATTATGATCCCGCACGAGATCTGAGTCATTTACTTCCGGGGGATGAAGTAGATCATGTGTTGCTGAATAAACTTTCTACATATAAACAGCTTAAAGATCTTAAGAAGAAAAATTATGATATTTTCATAAATCTCTGTGAAGGATATTTGGAGTGGAGTGTACCTTCCATTGATGTGATTTATTATATGGAAATGTTAAACCTGGCTTTTACAGGACCATCCTCTGTGTTATATGATCCACCAAAAGATGTGATGAAATATGTGGCATATACAGAGGGCATCAATACGCCTGCATTTGCGTTGATTGAATCGCTGGAGGATATCGTGAAAGAATGCGCCCACCTGAAATATCCTTTATTTGTAAAACCTGATAAGGCAGGAGACAGCCTGGGGATTGATCAACATTCGTTGGTGCATAATGAGGAAAAACTGATCCATAAATGCGCTGAAATTATAGAAGAATACGGCCCCCTTTTAATTGAAGAATATATCGAAGGGAGGGAATTCACGGTGATGCTCGTGGCTAATGCAGATGATGAAAAGTCGTGTACCGTATTTAAACCGATCGAATATATATTCCCTGAAGGTTTTCAATTTAAAACGTATGCTTTAAAAACATCGGAACTTCATCCTGAGGCTAATATTGCTTGTGATGATCCCGAACTTGAAAGACAGTTGCAACATGCTGCGGTGCAAATATTCCAGGGTTTTGGAGGTGTAGGATATGCGCGGCTGGACTTCAGGATCGATGCTAAAAAGGAGATCTATTTCCTGGAGATAAATTTTACCTGTTCAGTTTTTTATAAAGATGGATTTGAAGGTTCAGCTGATTATATCCTAAAACATGATGGCATTGGACAAACTGGATTTCTTCAGAAAATAATTGATGAAGGAATCGCCCGTTACAACCGCAAGCAAAAAAAATACACGATGAAAGGGAATGCCATAGCCGGTTATGGTATTTATGCAACTCAAAACATCTCAACCGGAGAAATAATTTTTAAAGGAGAAGAGATGGCTCAACGAATAGTCACTCGCCAATATGTTGAGCGCAATTGGAATACTAATGAAAAGGAGGTATTTAGAAAATATGCTTATCCCTTGAGCAAAGAAGTTTTTCTTCTTTGGGATAATAATCCAATTAACTGGGCCCCGCAAAATCATAGTTGTGAGCCGAATACCAAATACGAAGGACTGAATGTGTTAGCATTACCTGCTATTTCGAAGGGCGAAGAGTTAACTTTAGATTATGCCAGTTATTGCGATGAAAATATGGAGGCCTTCACATGTCATTGCGGTGCAAAAAATTGTGTCGGATGGGTGGTAGGGACAGCGAACAATTCGGTAACGGTGAGGGAGTCCGGGAGCTAGTACCAGTCCAAACTCTTGGCTACTTTTATTAAGTCAAAAAAAATAACACACTTACTCGTCAATTCCAGATCTCGTTAAATAACAATTTGTAATACTCCACTATGAAATCCATAACCCTTACTATCTTATTCATCATATCCTCACAATTTATCTACGCACAGGAAATGGAAAACCCACATTCCTTTGTACTCGGAGGCTCGATTAACTTTACTTCACAGACAAATGCATACCCATTCTCACTTGCATCAATCCCATACGGAGGATTTTTTAGGAATGGCCGGGACGATACTAAATAGACTAGTTTCTCAATGAGCCCATACATTGGCAAGCAACTGAGCAATCGTTGGCTGGCCGGCATAGAAATGCGTTATCAATTTAATAGGTACATCGCAAAGAACATCACGATATTCCCTAATACGGATCTCGTTGACTACAGGAGAAACACAAATGGTGTTGGTATTGTCCTGTTCGCCCGCTACTCTTTCATGCCTGGAAACCGGTTTGACTTTTTCCTACAGCCATTTGCTCTTTATTTTTCGATCAACGAAAAAGAGTTCGTTGATGGCGAGCCCGATGGTGAAGAGAAAGCAAATTATGTCTCTGTGGGTTCCGATCTAGGTGTGCTGTACAATTTCACGGATCGCTGGCGTGCAATCCTGCGGGTTGGTGGTTTACGCTATATCAATGGTAATTGTGAGGGAGTGGGTACAACGGAAGGAAATGACTTCAGCTCGTTTGGTCTGAATCTTAGTTTGGATAGCCTAGGGTTCGGTGTTGAGTTTAAATTGTAAGGTCTTAAAGTTTAGGTTGTCGCGTGAGTTAATGCTTTAGGTTTAGGTATTCAATATTTATGCAAATTATAATTATTGACACCATATCGTTGGCCAATCCACGCTAAACATTTTAGCATTTCGCTCCGCTCCATGCACCATGCTCCATGCTCCCTGCACTTTAAGACGCCACCTCCTGCATCATCTCCTTTATCCCTGCGGTCCCCTGCAAGTCCTCTAATTCAATCCGCTCAATGTTCTTGTCAAGGTATTCGATGGACTGGAGATACTGAATGTATTGAAGGTATTCTTCAGCCTCCCAATCCTGGCTATCACAATCGATAACTTCCCAGGCTGAGTGAGCCTTTCGGATGTTCCTTTTATATACGCTTTGTCGATCCGTTTTTTCAATATTTCATACCGGATATTATAAGCTCCATCTACATCAAATCGTTTCTCGTCCATTCTGAAGCGGATCGCAAGGGGATTACTATGCGCCAGTATTATTGAAGTAATCGACAATGGCATTGGCAATTCATCCTGATAGGTTTTATGTAGATTTTAAACACCACACGTGATCAACAACTGCCAAAGACGCAGATTTTTAAGATGCATCGGATGGAAGGTCTTATTCTGCAAGAGCGATTGACCGACATAGGCATTGTACTCCACACCATCCGTTTTATATTTTATAAACTAATGAGGGAACATTTTCTGAGCATACACTTGCTGCTGCGAAACATACTCGGCTAAACGCTCATTGATCATGGTCACTGAAGTCTCATATTCTTTCCGTTGTTGATAAATTACTCCAAGCGATGAATCCAATGACTTACGATACTTACTTACTACCGCAGACAACTCTTCTATCGTATTTAGAAAATCAAAAACTGGATCAAGGTCAGGTGAATAAAATCCAGGATCTTGACTTCATCACCCGCATTAATATTTTGATTGAGCGAATCCCTGAATTGATTGATTCGGAATAAGAGTTGCTGATAAATAGGAAGATGATCGTGCGCCGTTGCTTTTACCAAAATATCTGCAGCCTGTTTCAATTGTTCAGTAAGATCCGCCTGAATAGATGTATTTCGGGCATCACTCGATCCACGGATATCAAACTGACCATACAATGGATACACATCCTGGAAAGAAATTTCCTCGATCTCATCCATATCGCCTTTGAAATCCAAACCCAATCGCAGAACTCTTCATATCCGTAGTCACGCGCATATT
>JAYUXX010000229.1:0-4434 GCA_043752765.1 Saprospiraceae bacterium
ATTACTGACTTATCTACAAGTATTGATCTGGCAGGTGGAGGACAACTAACTGAGTATCCATCATACATGACGACAACAGTTAGTAAGGTTCTTCCTGTCATTCCTGCGAACGGGTCGATGACTGTAGCATGTCCTTCTGCGGCAGTTGCACCAACACCACCAACAGTTACAGATTATTGTGGCGGAAATGTTCCCGCTACTTTGATATCTACTATTAATTCTCCGATGCCGCTTACTTGCCAGGGAACAAGGACTTACAACTATGTATATACTGACTGCTCAGGATATGCTCAACCATGGTCGTACTCTTATACAGTTGTGTATCAAGACTTCGTGATTTTAACAGGCCCAGGTAGTTCTACAGTAGCTTGCCCTGCACAAACTAATGTGGTGCCAACACCTCCGGTTGTAATAGATAATTGCGGCGTCACATTGACTCCAACATATACCGTCTCTACGATACCAACATGTGAAGGAACACGTGTTTATGTATTCACATATACCGATTGTTCCGGTTTCACACACGACTGGGTTTATACGTACACAGTTGAATGGGAGGCTATTCCAAATCCAATGGATGGCACTAGCACAGTTGCATGTCCTTCAGAAACGAATACAGTACCAACACCTCCAGTGGTCGTTGACAATTGTGGTGTAACACTTACTCCATCGGGTCCTATGGTGTCTGCAATTCCAACATGCGAAGGCATACGTACATACACATACACCTACACGGATTGCGAAAACAACACGCAAGATTGGGTGTATACATACACGGTTGAATATTTACCTTTTATGACTCCACCTGATCAGGGAAGCACAGTTGATTGTGGACTTGATGCGAATGTAGTTCCTACTCCTCCTGTCGTTATGGATAATTGTGGTGTTATTCTTACACCATCAACACCAGTAGTGAGTCCTCCTGCAACCTGCGGTCAGACGCGGACGTATACATGGACATACACCGATTGTGAAGGAAATTTTGATACCTATACGTACACGTACACAGTAGTATGTTTCCCACTCACGCTGAAAGTATTACTGGAAGGTCCATACAACACGGCCACTAATCTGATGTCATCAACACTTAATATTAATCACGTGCTGCCAGGTCAGGATAAAACAATGTCGCCCAATATGTCTGTACAACTTGCAGCTCCATTCACACCATTTGGTCATCCCTACGGTGTTGCACCATGGAGTTACAATAATCCAAGCAACACAATGGGACTTTATGGAGATGCTACTTCGCCTGGCGCGCCTGTAGGTGTTACACCTTATCCAGCAAATGTTGTAGACATGGTGTTAGTGACAGTTCGAAAGAATGGTATCTTGGCAGTTCATAATTACTGGTCATGTGTTGGATGGGTGCTAACCGATGGAACGGTTGAATTCCCTGAGCCTTGTTCGGGACTTGTCATCAACTCTGTAGATGATTACTACGTCCTCGTGCAACATCGAACTCATCTGGGCGTATTGTCTCCTGCTGAAGTTGATATGGTTTGCGGCGGGTCGGCTATCGATTGGGATTTCACTACGAGCAATTCATATCAACCGATCTTCAGGTATGGACAAAAAGAAGTGGAACCTTCCGTATGGGCTATGCATTCAGCAAATGGAGAACAAGTTGCTTCCAGAGCTGCTATCAGTTCATCTGATCGGACTACATGGAGAATGTTCCAGAACTCTTATGGATACTCAATTGGTGACTATAATATGAATGCCTTTACAGGTTCTGAAGATGAGAACGAATGGAAGGCTAATCAAAACAGAACAACAGGCATTAATTATTAATCCTTAACACGTAAAAACGATGAAAACGAAATATTATATCAGTGGGTTGATGATACTTGGTGTATCAACCATATTACAAGCCCAATCCATGCGATTGATTCCGATAAGCCGCGAAGGAGGAAATGGCACTTGCTATAATCAGTCCGGCAAGAAAGAAAGATCCGATTGTTATATTCTCGAATATACACCTGGCGCAACAGGAGTATTGACGAGTTACACAACCGGTTTTTTAGTTTCATGTACTTCCTTGGGATCTTCAATTTCTAAGAATCAATCATGCTCAATGACTTCTAATAGTCGCATTGTAGATGGTTGTTCTTCTGCAAACGCGGTTCTGCTAAACAGTTCGGGCCATACAGGAAACATTATGTTAAACAAAGTTGAAGCTGGAGTACCCGTACTTCTGCACCAAATATGTTTTTCAATTCCGGTGGGAGAATCAATTACTGTTGTGGAAGATGTTGTGTCTGACCTTACGACAAGCATTGATCTGGGAAATGGAATTTATAAAACAGAATTTCCCGATTTTGAAATGCTGACATTACGCAGGATCAAAAGTGATGCTGCCAAACCTGTCGCATTGCTGGATTTCCAGGGAATTCCTGCAGGAGATTTTATCTCCCAATTGGATTGGTCGACTACTGAAGTTGAAAGCTCTGACTTTGAAATAGAGCGATCGATTGATGGAAAAGTATTTGAAAAAATTGGTAAAGTTCCGGGAGGAGAAGAGTCTGGTCGTTTCAATGCATATCAGTTTTTTGACAAGGATGCCAAAGTTGGTATTAATTATTATCGGTTAAAACAAATTGAAGCTGATGGTCAGGTTTCGTATTCACCTGTACGACCCATTGCATTTGAATTGAAACCATTTGCAGTGAATGCATCTCCAAATCCGGCAAATGAAAAATTAAAGATCCAGATTCAACAAGCAAAACAATCAGGTACAATTGTATTGCTGGATGCACTTGGAAAGGAACGCATGATCAGAAATTTTGAATACGGTCAATCTGAATTAGAAGTGATTCTGTCCCAAATAGAGCCAGGTACTTACACACTGAGAGTGAAATCAGGCAATGATTCTCACGTTGAAAAGATTGTAATTGTACATTAATCTCTGAATGGAATAACAGAGAGGGAAATAGTTTTCACTTTATTCCACAAAACGAAATTTTTAGAAAATGCCTGACCAGCGCACATAGAAAATACCGGGAGTGGATCATTTCATTCCCGGTATTTCTACTATAAATACCCTGCAATCCTATACAGATAAGATTCAGAATTCAAAAGGAATTACCCGGAATATAGTATCATCCAGAGTAAGGTGTTCAGATTACACATTACACAGTGGTAGAGCTAAGACATTAGAAAGAAAAATTGAACTTAGGTTCATGTGGTGTGTCCGAACTTTGCGTAACTCATTTTTTATGAAAAAAATAGCTGCTTTACGTTTGTTCACTATTTTGCAAACGCTACAACTTACGTCTTCTCGTAGATTTCAATTTCGAATCAATAGAGTTGTGATGATGGGTGTGTTTACACTTCTGACCTGGGGTAAAGGATTCAGCGAAGGATTACATGTAGTCACACTGATTCAGGAAAAGTTATCGGTCAATCATTCATTCGCGGATAATACCAGGATCACAGAATGGAATTCAAAATCACATTCTCAATTTTACGATGTTGTTGTTGTTCCTCTAATGCCTCCACCTACCCTCACATGGGTTCTATTATCCAGTAATCAAAATAATGGAACCTGCATAAGCGGAACCAACTGTTGTACGAATACACTATGTTATGGTCTACAGTATACTCCGGGCGTGACAGGCGTTTTGACAACGTATACAACTGGATTTTTTACAGATTGTATCGGTGGATTGTCACCGATCACTTCCAATATTTCATGTGTTATGCCGGACAATAGTTGGACAAACATTCAATGTATGGTAAGTGACTCCGTTTTATTTAATAGTTCAGGTAATGATGGCATTCTTGAAGTTACTGCAGGTGTTCCATTGATTGTGCATCAGGTATGTTTCAATTTATCAACCGGAAATACAATAGTGCTTTCCGAAGATGTGATAACAGATCTTTCCTTCAGCATTGACTTAACCTCCGGTGGCCATACAACAGAATATCCTTCCTTTAATTCAATAACAATTACTAAGCCAGCCCCGGTTCTACCACCCAATGGCTTTGCAACAGTTGCATGTGTTGACGATATCACCGCACCAACCCCCCCGGTAGTCAGTGACTATTGTGGAAATAATGTAGTGCCTGGGGCTGTCACCATTCTGGAAAATCCCAACCCATTGTTTTGTGAAGGAACAAGAACCTATTCGTATCCATATACCGATTGTGCAGGCAATATGGTAACATGGAATTTTGTCTATACAGTTGATGAAACTGTGGCACCTTCGGAAATGGGTGGACCGGTAGCATCATCCAGTACAATTGATTGTGGTTTGAATGGGGTAGCGCCGACATTGTTGCCGATGGTAAAAGATGCTTGCGGGAATGTACTTAGTGCACCAACTCCAATACAAGGTGGAACTTATACAGGAGCATGTGATGGTACGATTACGTATACCTACACATATGTGAGTTGCTCTGGCCTTTCGTTTGTTTGGGTATATACTTACA
>JAYUXX010000230.1:0-10514 GCA_043752765.1 Saprospiraceae bacterium
TGCATCGTAAAACTCCCGGAGGAAAATTAGATCTTCGGATATGGCGAGACGGGAGATCTTCACATAAGCATTACAGATAATGGAGTAGGTCGTGAAGAAGCCCGCCGTTTGAAAAGCAAATCCGCTACAAAGCACAAGTCGCATGGAATGAAAATTACAGAAGAAAGAATTGAAAATTGTCAACAGGATCTACAACGTAAATGCGAAAGTGATGAACAAAGATATTGTCCCCATCAATGGTGGTGAAAGTGGAACCATCGTATTGTTAACCCTTCAAGACAAAGTATATGACAGCCATCATAGTGGATGATGAAAAACATTGCCGGGAAGTGTTGGAGCATTTAATTGGTAAACATTGTCCTGATAAATCCTTGCTTGATAATTGCAGGGATGGTCCACATGCTTTACAGGTATTACAACACCAAACTCCTGATATTCTTTTCCTTGACATTGAGATGCCAGGGATGAATGGTTTTGAGATGTTTGAACAGTGTCAGCCTATCAATTTTGAGATTGTTTTTACAACTGCGTACAATGAATATGCTGTAAAAGCTATCAAACATAGTGCATTGGATTATCTGCTAAAGCCCATAGATAAAGATGAGTTGAAGCTGACAGTTTTGAGAGCTAAAGAACATAAAGCCAACAAACCGGCGGATCGGCTAAATGACCTCCTCAATAAACTTCAAAATAAAAAACCTTCAAAAAGATTTGCTGCTGCCACCATGGAAGGTCTTAATATGGTTAATGCTGATGATATACTTTATTGCGAAAGTGACAGTGAGTACTGTAAATTATTTTTTATAGATGGCAAATCTTTACTCTTATCCAAAACGCTCAAGGATGTAGAGGAAGTCTTGCATCATGAAGAATTCTGTCGCATCCATAACAGTTACCTGGTGAATCTTAACCATGTGCAAAAATATATCAAAGGTGAGGGTGGGGAAGTGGTTATGAGTAATGGAGTGAATCTTCCTGTTTCCCGGACCCGAAAGCAGGATTTTCTGAAATTGCTGGAAAAAATATAAATCAAGTACTTTCGGCTTCGATTGGAAGCTGTGGCAAGATAAAAGCTAAAGATTTTCGTGCTGATGCCGTATTGCCAATAAAGAACTTGATAGATTGTTTAACATGCCATTTTCAGCATCATGAATGATGAAGTAATGATCTTTTTATGCGGGATTTATGCTGTTGGCTTTGCCATTTTCCACTGCTTCTTTTGGAAGCTGTTTGATTGGAAGAATGATCTCAACCACTTGCGTCCATACAACAAAGCGATCATGCAGATTGCAAATATCCGGTTGATTTATTTCTTCCTATTCGTAGCCGCTGTTTGTTTTATTTTCCCATTGGAATTGCTGACCACTCGGCTTGGTAATTTTTTTCTGGGGGCGATGTCGGTCTTTTGGCTTGGTAGAACTGTAGAGCAGTTCGTTTTTCTCAGGATTAATCATCCTATGGTTCACCTTCTTACATATATTTTCATACTGGGGGCTGTGATGTTTGCGATACCGTTGTTTTTGTAGGTAAAAGGAATAGTTGGTTGAGGCACGCTCAGCGCCTTGCGGATTTTATCGTAGAAAGGTCACTTCGGCTGCGCTCAGTGACGCGCGGATTTTTACATTGGTCACTTGGGCTGCGCCCATTGACCGAGGGAGTCGGTAAGTAGAGGGAGACCATTTAATTATACTCTAGGAAATTGAATATTACTAAGGTCGCTTCGGCTGTGGTCAGTGACGCGCGGATTTTTACATTGGTCACTTGGGCTGCGCGCAGTGACCGGGGGAGTCGGTAAGTAGAGGGAGACCATTTAATTATACTCTTGGAAATTGAATATTGCTATGGTCACTTCGGCTGTGGTCAGTGACCAGAGGGGTCAATGCAATTTGGGAGACCTATCAAAGCATTGCATTATAGATTGATTTGTGCTAAGGTCGCTTCGGCTTCGCTCAGAGGCCGGGGGAGTCTGTAATTAGATGGAGATCATTGTGCTGGCGATTGGAACATTCGAGCATGTAGACGTATCCTTTCATTTTATTACAGGGTCATTGAGCGCAGCCGAAATGACCACGCAAAGATTTTATCAACCCCTTCAATCGCATTGATTCCCCGGTCATTGAGCGCAGCCGAAATGACCATGCAAAGTTTTTTTAAACTTTCTCATTCGTAGTTATTCCCCGGTCATTGAGCGCAGCCGAAATGACCATTGTAATAATCTTCCCCGGTCACTGACCAATGGCGAATCAACTATACAAATATATTTTCACCACCCCAATGGTAATTATTGCCGGTCACTGAGCGCAGCCGAAATGACCAATGAAACAATCTCCAGTACACTGATTGTTAGTCAATACGTCCAACGCACGCATATGCCCGTACCGGGAATGTTCCCATGCCTTTAATCTTTGGAGGAACAGAAGAAAAAATAAATCCCTCATCCGGTAATGAAAAAAGATTCGTTAAGTGCTCCACAATAAATATATCTGATCGTAGTATATTGAATGCACAGGTCTTCGATTCGTTGAAGTGTCATCAATATTGTGACTATCAATTCCCACTAATGCGGCACCACTTTGCTGTAAATAATGGGCTGCAACTTCCGTCAGAAAAGAATGCCCTTCAAAATAAGATTCTGTATTCCAGTTCTTAGACCAGCCTGTATTTACCAGTACAGCTTTGCCATTTAGATTCTTGTCATAAAAAAATTCAGTGCCAATGACAGTCTCGCCCACTGCCTGAATAACAATGCCAGGAAGATTGGCAATCTCATGGAGATGAATCTCAGCCAGGTATCTCCCATCTGCGTACCGGTGAAAAGGACAATCCATATACGTCCCGGTATTAGCCACCATATCAATACGTCCGATCTGAAAAGTTGTATTCTCTTCATATCGGGATGCAGAATCTTCACGTGATAAAAAATCACAAATGATGGGCGCCGGAAGCCCTTTGAAAGTAATTAAACCGTCAAATACTGTGTGGCTGAGATCAATATATTCCATTGTTAAATCTATAAAGATTTATTACCGTTTACCTACCATTGATTCCAGTGCATACACCACTCAACGGTGCCACCATGAGGGTGCCTTTTATGGAATAATCTATTATTATTGTCCGATCAGGGCATTCATTCACCCTTTTTGCCAGATTTCCACCGTCTCAATACCTGATAAGTTTTATTTTGTCAAGGTAAAATCCATCTCTATGAAAAATTGTTTTTTTCTGATCTGTATTTCCATGTTGCTGTCTAACATCGGGACAGCTCAGATCAGCGCCCGATTATTCAGAACACCTGACGTATCTGCAACCCAAATTGTCTTTGTTTATGGCGGAGATTTATGGATTGTTGACAAAGCAGGAGGCACAGCTGCCAAATTAAGTTCACCAGCAGGGGCAGAAGGATTTCCACGTTTTTCACCGGATGGATTCAAGGTGGCTTTTTCGGGTAACTATGACGGCAATCTCGACATCTATGTCATACCTGTGGTAGGAGGTGTTCCAAACCGCATCACCTATCATGGCATGGGGGACAGAATAAATGATTGGTATCCATCAGGAGATAAATTACTCTACACGTCTTCACGGGAAAGTGGTAAACAGCGCTTTTCACAATTTTATAAAGTAGATGCCACCGGAGGAACTTCTGAAAAACTACCCCTCGCCTATGGTGAGTATGGAACAATTTCTCCAGATGGAAAACAAATTGCTTTCAACGAACGCTCCGTTGTGAATGCAACCTGGAAAAGATATCGGGGTGGGATGAATGGCAATCTTTGGTTATTCGACCTCGAAACGTTTGCATCCTCAAATATTTCTAACACACAAGCCGGTGTCGAGTTGCCTATGTGGCATAAGGATAAAATCTATTACATGTCCGATAGAGGTTCTGAACAACGAAATAATATATGGGTATACAACACAAAAACTAAAACAAACGAACAGGTTACTTCATATACGGATTTTGACATTCACTGGCCTTCAATCGGACCTTCTGAAATTGTATACGAAGCAAATGGTGACATGTACCTTCTTGATTTAAATACACACAAATCAAGAATGGTGAATATTAATGTCATCACTGACCTGATTTCAGTGAAGCCAAGAAAAGAAAGTGTGTCCGAATATGTAGAGAACTTTAGTATTTCACCTGATGGCAAACGTGCCATTATCGAAGCACGGGGTGAGGTGTTTTCATTGCCCGCTGAAGATGGATATATCCAAAATCTAACACGTTCATCTGGCGTGGCTGAACGTTTTCCAGCGTGGTCTCCTGATGGTAAATATGTTGCCTATTGGAGTGACCGTTCAGGTGAATATGAACTCACCGTGCGTGACCTCACCCAGGGCTCAGTGGAAACAAAACTAACTTCTGTAGGTCCCGGTTTCAGATATAACATTTGGTGGTCACCTGACAGCAAGAAAATAGTATATGTTGATCAGACCATGACTTTCAATATATATAACATGACCACAAAAACGTTGGAGAAAGTTGATCAGGATCCTTTCCTTTACGAAGGTGGCCTGCGCAATTGGACGCCTAGCTGGTCAGGTGATAGTAAATGGCTTGCTTATGAAAAATCATCGGAGAATCGGAATACAGCAGTCTGGATCTACGATGTAACTGCAAAGACAAAGAAGCAGGTAACAAGCGGATTTTATTCAGACAGAAATCCAACATTTGATCCGGAAGGAAAATATCTCTACCTGCTAACTAACCGGTCATTCAATCCAGTGTATAGTGATTTTGATAATTCGTGGTCATATCCGAATGCCTCACAGTTGGCTGCAATCACTTTGACTAAAGAAGAAGCAAGCCCACTCGCTACAAAAAATGATACTGTAGCCATCTCCAAGGAGGAGAAAAAGGAAGCGGATCCAGCTGACAAATCAAAATCAACTGCGAAATCCAAAAGTGAAAAAGACAAAAAAGATGATGTTGCTGAAGGAGATGATAAAAAGGATGAAAAGAAGAAGGTAGTAAAAATTGATTTTGACAATTTTGAAGCACGGCTTGTTGTTCTTCCACCTGCTGCTGGAAACATAGGCGGTCTCAGAGCATCCGCCGGTAAAATTGCATATGGGAGATATCCGAATTCAGGCTCCGGTGAAAATGCAACCGCCCTAAAATATTTTGATATTGAAGAACGTGAAGAGAAAACAATCATTGAGGATATCAGCGGATATGATTTCAGTGCGGATGGTAAGAAAATTTTGATATTTCAGAATGAAAACTATAGCATTATCGATTTTGATGCTGATCAGAAATCAGAAAAGATGCTTCCGATCAAGGATATGGAAATGACGATAAATCCACAGGAAGAGTGGAATCAGATCTTTACAGACGCATGGAGAATGTTGCGTGATTTCTTTTATGATCCTGCTATGCATGGTGTCGACTGGAATGCTATGCGCACTCAGTATGCTGCGATGCTTCCTTACGCGATCAATCGCTCTGATGTAAATTTTATTATAGGTGATATGATTGGTGAGCTAAATGCCTCGCATACATATCGGGGTGGTGGCGATATGGAAACACCAAAAAGCAGAGCTGTCGGATATCTCGGCGTGGATTGGGCGAAAAAGGACGGCTACTTTATGGTATCCAAAATCGTTCGTGGTGCAGCGTGGGATAATGAAGTGCGTTCTTCATTAGACGAACCCGGTGTGAATGTCAATGCTGGCGATTTCATTCTGGCAGTTAACGGTATTGCCTTAAATGAATATGCTGATCCATATGCAGCTTTCGAAGGACTTTCAAACAAAACAGTAGAGTTGACAGTCAATTCAAAACCTACATG
This sequence comes from Saprospiraceae bacterium, assembly GCA_043752765.1. GTDB lineage: Bacteria > Bacteroidota > Bacteroidia > Chitinophagales > Saprospiraceae > Opimibacter. The sequence goes on from JAYUXX010000230.1 coordinate 5,799, forward strand.
GGATGGAGCTAAAACGGTGGTTGTAAAAACTATGGCCGATGAAACCCGTCTTCGAAATCTTGCGTGGATAGAAGAAAACAGAAAGAAAGTTGACGAAGCATCGGGTGGAAAGATTGGATACATCTACGTTCCGGATACCGGGGTAAATGGTCAGAATGAATTAGTAAGACAGTTTTATGGACAATGGAATAAAGAGGGGCTTATTATTGATGAGCGGTTTAATAATGGCGGTCAGATTCCAGACCGGTTTATCGAATTGTTGAATCGTAAGCCTCTGGCGTATTGGGATGTTCGAGATGGTCAGAACTGGCAATGGCCCCCAGTAGCGCACTTTGGTTCAATGGCAATGTTGATCAATGGTTGGTCCGGGTCGGGAGGAGATGCCTTTCCGGATTATTTCCGCAAAGCCGGTTTAGGTCCTTTGATTGGTGGGCGTACATGGGGTGGTCTCATAGGACTTACGGGTATGCCTTCACTTATTGATGGTGGATCTGTCACTGCGCCAACGTTCAGGATGTACAATCCGGATGGTACGTGGTTCCAGGAAGGACATGGCGTAGAGCCGGATATTCCTGTGATCGAAGATCCCACGCTGTTGGCGAAAGGAATTGATCCACAGATCCAGCGTGCCATCGAAGAAGTATTGAAATCAATTACAGCCAAAGGACCTATTCATCCAAAAGTGCCACCAATGGAAAACAGGACCAGAAATGGAAAGACTTAGTTGACAAAACTAAACGACTATAAAAAGGGGCAACTGTGAGGTTGCCCTTTTTTATGGTCGTTTCGAAACGACATTTTTCAATTCTTATCAAACGGTTCTAAACGTTTGAAATCAGAGACCACTATTTCAGTGGATTGTTTTTTGATATTCTCGCCGGTAGTGTATTCACGATAGCTAAGTTTTCCTTCGATGTAGAGACGCTGGCCTTTACTGAAGATCTTAGACATCACTTCAGCTGTCTTTCCCCAAGCGAGGAGATTATGCCAGGTAGTCAGGGTTTCCCTCTTACCTTCTTCGGTCTTGCGGGATTCATGTGTGGCCATCGACATGCGGGCCATTTTTTTGCCTTCTGCGTATTCTTTGACTTCGATTTCCTGTCCGAGGAAACCAATGAGCTGAACGCGGTTGTCAACTGTTGAAAACATGGTGAAAAAATTTGATTGTGAAACGATAACAATTCTTCCTTCCCTCATTGAAAGGACATGACGAAGATGAGGGTGTGTAGGATAAAGGATTCGTTTGTCTTTCGTAAGTAAACGCAAGTAAACGTAAGAGAAGATTTCGTAGTAATTTATGACCTGCCCCTTGTAAGTGAATGAACGTTCATTTATATTTGGGGTATTATGAGGATCAGGGACGAGCACAAGGAATTTGCTATACGCGAAAGGGCCATGGAAATGATCGTAGCCCAGGGCTTTGATGGGTTGAGCATGCAAAAGCTCGCTAAAATGGCCAACGTCTCGCCCGCAACAATCTATATCTATTATAAAAACCGTGAAGACCTGCTTAACAGCCTCTACAATACAGTCAATGAAACTTTCGCCCAAGTGGCACTAAAAAACTTTAATCCTAAAGCCTCTCTCGAAGATGGTCTGTGGCTTCAATGGAAGAACCGGATGAAATTTATCATGGAGTTTCCGACGTATTACCAATTTTTTGAACAGTTTCGCAATTCACCTTTGATTCATCACAAGGATATAAAGTCCCAGGAATTTAAAGAAAACATGAAAGCATTTGTAGTCAATGCTATTAAACGTGGGGAACTTGCAAAAATGGAACCTGAAATTTTCTGGTCACTTGCTTATGGTTCATTCTATTCGTTAATTAAATTCCATCTCCAGGGAAAAAGCATGATGAGTGAAAACTATAAAGTAACCGACGCAAAAATTAAAATATTATTGAAGATGGTTATCAAAGCTTTAAAACCCGAATGATCTAAACTTTTCAATCCTATGAAAAATACCAATGCTATTCTGATATTTAAAACAAATATTGAGATTGAAACAGATAAAACTGCCATAAGAGAATTATTGGACGCGCTCGCGATCGAAAAATGGAATATAGACACGGACGACTCAGATTGTGTACTGAGGGTAGTATCCGGACAAGTAAGCCCAAGTAAAATTTTAAAAATCATAACCGAAACAGGATACTTCTGCCAAGAACTCGATTAAGAACACATTTAAATTTACAATGCAAAAAAAGAAGCAATTATTTTGACGAACGTTATCAGACCACCGCTCAAACCAATTCCATTTACACCATACCAGGTTTTCGTAATCGTGTTACTAGCCTTATTGCAATTCACTATCATTCTTGATTTTATGATCTTGTCTCCTCTCGGAGATTTGCTGATGAAGTCGCTGGATATGAGTACTTCTCAATTTGGTTCTGTCGTATCCGCATATGCAATCAGTGCTGGAATTTCGGGTTTTCTTGCAGCAGGATTTGCAGATAAGTTTGACAGGAAAAAGCTTATGCTTTTTTTCTATGTTGGATTTATAATTGGAACTGTTTTTTGCGGATTGGCATACAATTACCATACGCTATTTCTAGCACGAATTGTGACAGGTATTTTTGGGGGAGTAGTGGGATCAATATCAATGGCCATTATTACAGATGTATTTACGCTACACCAGCGTGGACGAGTCATGGGATTTGTACAGATGGCATTTGCAGGAAGCCAGATATTGGGTATTCCCATCGGATTGGTATTAGCTAATGCCTGGGGGTGGCATGTTGCGTTTTATATGGTAGCAGGTTTAGCATTTGTGATAGGCATCATAGTCGTCTTGAAATTGAAACCATTAACCGAACACCTAAAATTGCAAAGCGATAAAAACCCCATCCTGCATTTATGGCATACCATTCGAAAGAAAGATTATAGAGTTGGATTTCTCGCTACAGCGATGATGTCAATGGGTGGATTTATGCTCATGCCGTTCACGAGTGCCTTCCTCGTGAATAATGTCAACATCGCGCAGACTCAATTGCCGGTCATCTTTTTTTTTACTGGTATGGCAACGATTACCATCATGCCTATCATAGGAAAATTGAGTGATAAATTTGATAAATTTAAACTGTTCACCATCGGATCAATGATTGCTATTGTGATGATCCTGGTGTATACAAATCTATCACCTGTGCCGATATGGGTTGTGATATTGATTAATATGGTTTTGTTTATGGGAATCATGAGCAGAATGGTACCGGCTACAGCTTTAAATTCTGCAATTCCTGAGCCGTATGACAGAGGAGCGTATATGAGTATCAATTCTTCATTACAACAAATGGCTGGAGGTATCGCAGCTATGTTTGCAGGATTGGTTGTCGTTCAGGAAACAAAAACAAGTCCTCTTGAAAACTTTGACATCCTTGGCTTTATCATGGTTGGATTTATTCTTTGGTGCCTGTACCTTGTTTACCGTGTTAAAGTTATTGTAAAGAGGAAATTTTCATTGCAAACCTAATTGTATGATAACGGTCAGTAATGATCATCGGATAAACGAAACCCCTTTAATTGATGTTCTTACCTTGTGATTCACAACCCTATAAAGCTTCTTGATCCGCGTATGAAAAAATTCATTCTTTCTATCATTGGAATAATCTTCTTTGGAATATTATCAGGTCAAACAGGAGATGGCTGGCGTCAAAAAATTGAGAATTCGCTGTGGGAAAAATCTTCAACAAGCGAATCACTTCCTTTCATAATCTTATTGTCCCAACAAGCGGATTTACACGGAGCACGTAGTCTTAAGACCAAAAACGAAAAAGCTGAATATGTTTTCAAAGCACTCCGCGAGAACGCATCAGATACACAAGATGAGATCATAACATTTTTAAACGATGTCCAAGCTCCTCATGAAAGCCTGTTTATAATAAATGCCATAAAATCGGAAGGGACACAAGAGTTGATAAAGAAAATCGCAGAACGAAATGATGTATTGCAGATTTTTGCAAATCCTGTCATGACATTTCCTGCACCTGTCGATGGTTACGAAGGCAATTCAAGTAACCGCGGAATTATTACATGGGGTATAGACACAATTAATGCTAATGATGTTTGGGCCATGGGATTTAGAGGTCAGGGCGTAGTAGTTGGTGGTGAAGATACCGGATACGAGTGGAGACATCCTGCATTAATAAATCAATATCGAGGTTATGACAAGGAACAGGATACTGCGGACCACAACTATAACTGGCACGATGCCATCCATACGATAAGTCCGCTTAGTGATGATTCCATTAATCCTTGTGGTCTTGATGTGCTACAGCCATGTGATGATCAGGGGCACGGTACGCATACTATGGGTACGATGATCGGCCTTGATGGCGAAGAAGAAATAGGTGTGGCTCCTGAAGCATTATGGTGTGCATGCCGGAATATGGAAAGAGGAAACGGATCTCCTTTCACTTACCTGGAATGTTTTCAATGGTTTCTCGCCCCTACCGATCTGAACAATGATAATCCGGATCCTTCCAAATCGCCTCACGTCATCAACAATTCATGGGGGTGTCCCGATGCTGAAGGATGTGATTCTTCTAATTGGTTGGTGCTTGATATGGCTATAGATATCCTGCGACTTTCGGGAATTGTGGTAGTTGTTTCTGCCGGCAATAGTGGTAGCGGTTGTAGTTCGGTTTCTGTTGCCCCCGCATTTTATGATGGGAGCTTTTCAGTGGGTGCTACAGCCGAAAATGATACCATAGCT
>JAYUXX010000231.1:0-1713 GCA_043752765.1 Saprospiraceae bacterium
GCGCTATTCTAACCGGATTACACCCGTGGCAGATGATTACCGCACGAATCATGAGAAATCGTTTTCAATCCGGCTCACACATAATCAGGATCCCAAAGCCCTTCCGATCAAATCCCGACAAGCCAACTAGGAATAAATCTACCAATGTCTTGTCTTAATCTACGCAAAGGTCCCTCTAAAAAATATCCCATCATAACTTGTGTAGCGGGTAATGATCACAATACAGAAGGAGAAGTTCGCGTCAAAGTACTTAGTCATAAGGAAAATTGGGCAAAGGTTGAAGTCACAACATGGATTATGGATCAGACAATTAAAGAAGAAGAGTTTGAAGATGGACCATGTTCTTCAATCCTGAAAAGCAAGAGGATCGGATGGTTTAAAGTCGTAGATGATTCTGGTTTCCCAAACTTGTGGTACGCAAGTGGAGGATACTGATTAACTGGCTATAACATAACTTACCCGCCAGCAGGTTTATGAACATAGTGAATAAGATAGAGCTAATTTTAAGTATGCTACCTGGAACAAGATCATTACTCACGTATCCTGCCTGCGGGTAGCCTGCAACAGAGAAATGGAGTGAACATAACACCATGACCGCAAGTTTATTTAATCTAATAATTCTGATTTGGTTCCAATATTTTGGAATTAAGCCAGATATTAAAAATCATACCTTCTACACTGAAATCCTTTTAAATGAAGAGGTCTATGGTTATTCTTCCATATGTTCATTCGATGATTATAGCTATCAGATTCTAACTATAGATAACAGCAATGGTCAATGGGAAACCAAAGTTACTGAAGAAGGAACGTTTAGGATTCGAGGCAAAGAACTTACAATGCAACCTAGGATTCGATTGGTTTGTCCAAAACTTATACCCGAATGGGGATATAAAGGTGAGCTGGTCTATACCAACGAATTGAGGACCGACAGTTTTTATATGTCTGGCTTGAATTTCTGCAGTGAATTTTCGGAATACGTTTACGTTAAAGGCGATACCCTTTAATTCGAGGAAAAAGATAAACTTAGGTTTGCACAGCGTTCCTATAAAGTTTCAATAACAGAAAATGAAATTCTTTTGAAATGCAAAGACAACTGCGATTTAGATTATTTGCAATACCCGAGTATGGATTACGCGTTTTTTAGAAGAATGCGCAATTGATGGATACGCCAAATGCAGCTAACGTAGCCTACCCACCAGCAGTGACAACTGCATAAGAAATGTTATCCTTATATTTGAAAATCACAACCCAGGCACAGTTCATCGGTAGTCATCCTGCCGGCGGGTAGCCCGGACCGTTACTACAATCGGAAAGTAGCTCAAGGCAAAAATAAAATGTCGGTGTTGAATGCAGTACGAAATAAATTAGCTCACTGATCTTTGCTGAAGTGAGGGACAACACTATGTATCAAAAAAATTATCAATACAATTTGTGTATGTCATAGAAAACGCTCAACGACCAACAGTTTCCTGTCTTGACAACAGAAATAATTTACTAGTTGATCACATTTATTTTTTCCACTCTCCATGTAGAAATCCGCGGGTCGCAGAGCGTTAGTCGAAGCGACCCCTCCATGTAGAAATCCGCGAGTCGAAGAGCGTAAGTCGAAGCGACCCTTCCAGGTAAAAATCCGCGGGTCGAAGAGCGTTAGTCAAAGCGACCTACTTCAATTCCGTTTCTGCACCTGCTTATCCCATTGTGCATTGATGACAT
>JAYUXX010000232.1:0-10449 GCA_043752765.1 Saprospiraceae bacterium
TCAAGGATTAGCGGAACACAAGTAAAATAATCGGGACGAATGTCTTTCAATGCAGCAAGAGCATATCGATAACTATCTATAAAATAAATATTGCATCCCGAAGCCAAATAAACATAACAACCGATTCTTTCAAAAATATGGCTCAATGGCAAAAAACTGATCACCCGGGTCCCCGGTATAAAAGGAACAAGTGAAAGAATAGGTAATAAATTTGAAATTAGATTTTGATGCGATAGTGCTATGGCTCTTGGTTCTCCGGATGAACCCGATGTATGTACAATCGTTGCGATATCATCTTGATCAATTTCAAATCGGATAGTTTCTAAAAATTTTAATTCTTTACCTGTAAGTGTTTTCTGAAAAGATAAAAATTGAGTTAAGGAAATTAGTATAGGTGAATAAATTAGACTGTCAACATCAACGGGTGTTATAAATATGATAATGACAGGCTCAATATTTTGAATAATTATTTTTAATTCATCCGCACGCATTGATGATTGTAGAGGAACTGAAATGGCCCCTGTAGTCATAATGGCCATATCTGCGGCAAGCCATTTAATGCTGTACTTATCAGAAAATTGAATAATGCGATCTCCTTTTTTAATGCCTAGTTCAATAAACTTCATAGCCATAGAGTTCAGCATCGAAACCAACATCTCTGAACTAACCTTAGAAATAACCCCTTGTCTCCAAATTGCTCCGGCTACAGACTGACTATGCAGACTATGCTGGTAGCCGGGGAGGTCAAATAAAAATTTAAAGGAATACATGATCTAACATTTAGGATATGACAATTGAATCTAATTATATCAACTGAAATTTTGTAAACTTTTATTCATCTTATATGACATAAAATTGGATGAGAATTAATTGTGAATCTGATTTCTAAAAAATCAATTTTGCTATAGTTAAATGTGCAACAATCCTCGTTATTACTTGTACTATTTACTGACTAGAATGATGCGTTATGAAAAATAATTTCTTAGTTAGCTTAGGTTGTTTACTTCTTTTATGTGCATGCGAGAAGACAGAAAATTTTGCCTTACCGGCATCTACTATTTTTGGTGGATATACGGAAATTGAACCTGAAGGTTTAGGTCAATTTGAAGGAAGCACATATACATTCTTAAGCCTTTTGTCGGATTCCACATATCATTTATCGTTAGTTGAATGGACTGATATCCGTGTGTATGGGGATCCATGTAATAATATAACAAACTTTTATTCAAAAGGAAGATACAGTGTTAGCCGTGATTACATTTCCTTTTCTGGATGTTATACTGACCCGCTATTTACATCATGTCTTGCCAGATGCGACGGTGCACTGGATTTCAGAGTTGTATCCAGGTTTGAAATGACACCTGACGAACTAATACTGAATCCTGATGAGGATCCTCTCATTCGGAGAGTATTAGTTAGCCGAAACTAGAGGCTACAGTTCAGTAGAGCATTTGATGAATAGTCCTCGAGAAAGATTTGCCTTTTGATCAGATATGTCAGGTATTCCTGGCCCGACGGGTCAGGTCCTAGAACTCTATTGGCATAATCATCAATCTATTGGCATAATCATCAAGTAGAATTTCCTGCCAGAGAAGGATTACAGAATCAAATTCTGTAACATTTAATTAAAATTCTACACATATCAAAATTGATAAATTTATACTTTTAGCTTTTCAATTACACCCGCTTTCGCTTGACCCCAATGTGGGTTTTTTTAAAAATTTCCATCGGAACTTCACCGTTCAAAAAACTGATAAATGGCCCGGAAAAGATTAGCCGATAATGGTTCTTCCCCCAAAAATGGCACTGCTGAAAAACCTGTAAAATCGTTATCCAAGCCGCTTCCTCTAAAAAGCAAATACTAAAGTTTCCAAACCGCAATCTCTGAATGCTACATTTATTGAGCAACTTGAGGGTCAGCTCGATCAGCGCGAGTTATTGGCTGTCCTGAGTGAAGTGCGAAACGGAAATTTTAGTGCCCGAATGCCCATCGACCAGATTGGCATCAGCGGTAAAATCTGCGACATGTTGAATGCTATCATTTCACCCAACCAAAAAATGGTTCAGGAATTTACAAGAGCCGGAAATACAATTGGTAAACAAGGAAAACTAACTTTTGAAGAAAGTGATTTGAATCTGCTGGTGAATGATGTGCTGATGGATATGGAGGCCACTGTAAAAGAAAAAAATGCGAAAATATTAATTGATGCATTGCCCTCGCTTTATATCAACCCTTCGCTGATGCGACCCCTTTTTTACAATTTAATCCATAATGCGTTAAGGTATGCCAAGTCGAATGTCGATCCGCACTTACGCATTTTTGCCGAATCAGATTCGGGAGCGCACGGGGTAAATAATAAAGGGCAAAGTCGAAATTATTGCAGGATCTATGTTGAGGATAATGGCATTGGATTTGATCAGAAATATGCGGACCAGATTTTTGAGATGTTTAAGCGTCTTCATCACCATGACGAATATGAAGGCACTGGAATAGGTCTTGCGTTTTGTAAAAAAATCGTAGAACAGCACGAGGGGTTTATTACAGCCAAGAGTGCCCTCGAAAAGGGTTCAACATTTATTGTTTCCCTCCCCATAAGAACTATGCCACTACCTGCAACAGGAAAGACGGTAGCGTTCCGGTGCGATTGTCCAAGTCAATCCTGATGCCTGTAGCAGGTTCAATTCTTCAATAAATCGCCCATAACGATTGAAGAGTTGTATTTTGTCACCTTTACAGAGTTTTACAAGCCCGGAGAGTTGAAAACATATGAGTAAGGGGATCGATGAATATTTATACGTTTTGCTTGCAGATGATGACGCTGATGATCGTATGTTTTTTGAAGATGCCGTCAGCGAACTCCAGCTAAAAGTTGATTTAAGGACAGTAAAGGATGGGGCCGAGTTGGTTAATTACCTCCAGCGCTCAGGATCCATAATGCCCCAGATACTTTTCCTTGATTTGAATATGCCTTTTAAGAATGGATTTCAATGCCTGGAAGAAATACGGAGTTTGGAAAAATTCAACAATTTGTGCATTATCCTCTATTCAACTACTGCAAGGCCTAGTGATATGGAATTGGGATATCATAAAGGTGCAAACGTATTTGTCCAAAAACCCAGTTCGTTTACCGACCTCAAAAAAATGTTGCTTAAAATATTTACGATGAATATTTTGGACTTATGTCCAAATGAAGGTCAAATTGAGTTCAGGATATAGTGAGGCGCACACACTAAGCGATGACGCTCCTTCGAAAACTTGCAAGTGAAACGGCCTTTTACGGATTTAGCTACATCCTCAGCCGCATTCTGCATTATATTCTTTTCACCTGGTATCTCACGCGTGTTTTTAATGATGATACAAGCCAATATGGGATCTACCGGGATCTCTATTTTTATGTAGCTGTCATTGTAGTAATTCTGACATTCAGAATGGAGACTACTTATTTTCGCTATGCTAAAGAAGACAGGCCAAGAGTAACAACAATGTCACTTTTTTTTCTGATTACCCTTGCAGGATCCTTTCTGCTGGGTCTTTGGATATTCCGATATCAACTAAGTGCCTTACTTGAATATCCGAATATGACCAATCATATCATGATGCTTGGGGGCGTCATGTTTTTTGACGTAATGACGGCTGTACCCTTTGCAGGTCTGCGCCAACAGAACAGGCCAATGCGATTTCTTTCGCTGAAATTGGGTTCAATACTTCTGAATATTGGTTTTGTTTTATTTTTCATTGAACTCCTTCCCCGCTGGGCTCAACTGGGTGGATTCTGGAGTCAGGTATACAAACCCTATGACCAATTATTCTACGTCATATTGGGTAATCTACTAGCAAGTGCGATCACTTTTTTTCTATTACTTCCGTTGCTAAGAAACCAACCCTTGCATTGGGATTTTACGTTTCTAAAACGAATGTTGAAATATGCCTGGCCTTTAGTTATCGTCGGTTTCGCAGGAGTGATCAATCAGTACTCTTCCATCGCATTTCAAAAATATTTTTTGGAAAACGATTTGACGACGAATTTAGCCGAGGGTGGTAAATATGCAGCGGCTGCTTCACTGGCTATTATTCTCAGTCTCTTTACGACCGCTTACAATTATGCGGCTGAGCCATTTTTCTTTGCCCATAAGGATAAAAGTGGTGCCCGGAAAGTCTACGCCGATGCGGCCCTGGCGTATACCATCATAGCATCTTTCATGATGCTGTGCATCCTGGCCTACATTGATTTATTTGCCATGCTGCTTGGGAAAAATTTCCGGTATGGACTCGATGTAGTCCCCATACTCCTGGTTTCTTTTTTATTTCTGGGGATTTATTACAATGTTTCTGCCTGGTATAAGCTTGCGGACAAAACCCTGTGGGGAGCCTGGATTGCAGGTACAGGAACACTTATTACAATCGTATTGAGCATTTTACTGATCAGAAAAATGGGCGTAGTTGGATCAGCCTGGACAGCTCTGGCGTGTTATGTGTTTATGGTAGTGTCCTGTTATTTGTTGGGCCAGAAATATTATCCCATTCCTTATAAAATCTGGCGAATGCTTGGATGGATTGCGGTGGCTTTGATTATGTCTTTCCTCATGGAGTGGTTGCGCAGATATTATGAAAATCGACTTGTCGTCATCATGGCTGTGAACACATGTCTCCTCCTGGTATATGTTTTACTGATTTATAAAGTGGAGAAGCCATTAATCAAACAGACCATTGGAAAAAGCTGAGGAGCTTTTAATATTCCATTCAAATCGTCATCAACATTTATTCTTTTCGAATATAGGCGGCAATGCGCGATGCTTTACGCGCGGGTAACCAAGAAGCCAAAGTACCTATAAGTAATACTGTAGCTCCTACAATCAATACATCTCGCCAACGCATTTCAATCGGATACGAATCAACTACAAACCCTTCCGGTATAGGGACAATGCCATACACCTTTTGAAGGAAATAAAATCCCATCGCCAGCAAAACACCAAGAGCAAGACCGAAAAAACAAATCATCCAACCTGACCGCATAAATATTTTATATACATCACCGGGTGCAGAACCCATAGACTGAAGAATGGAAATGTCTTTTCGTTTATCCAGAACAATCATCCACAATGCGCTTACGAGATTAAATGAAACAATGATCAATGTCAGAGAAACAACTGCATACGAAATCCATTTTTCTATATTCATCAATTTGAAAAAAGCCGCATTCTGTTCATTCTTGTTTTTCACGATTACCGGTATTTTCATCAAGGCTGTGATTCGCTCCTTGATTTCTTCACTATCTGCATCATACGTGAGTTTTATTTCGATGCCGGATACAGCGCCGGGTTGTTCCAATAAATTTTGAATGAACCCTAATGAAACAAAAACGTATTGATAATCATAATCCTGCTTTATGGAAAATCGTCCCACTGGAAATGTAGATTGTTCCTTAAATGGTTTGTCAAGTGGACCTCGTTGTTTACGATTCGGAACATAGATACCCAGCTTTTCATAAGGATTTAGATGATCTATATTTAAGCGTTGCGCAAGGCCTGCTCCGAGAATTGCTAACTCAGCCTGTCCATGTTTTAGTAGAAATTCTCCATCCAGAACTACACTATCAATATTTGTAACACGCCTGAATTCTTCATCTACACCCTTGAGTGTACAGATATCCTGATTCCCTCCGTAGTCAAGAAGTGCAGTTTCTTCCAAGGTCAGGCTTAATGCTTCAATCTCGGGCCACGAACGGATCGTCGCCAAATCAACGGAGTCAGGTACAAAGACTTTACCTTCTACAGGATATACTTTCAGATCCGTATAGATTGCATTATACAGGCCTTTTAATAGATCTTCAAAACCGTTAAAAACTGACAAGATCAATAACAATGCAGCCGCACCAATTGCAATACCAATCATTGAAATAAGTGTGATCATATTGATGGCCTGGAAACTTTTCTTTCCGAGTATATATCTCCAGGCTATAAGCAATGTATAGGATAGTCTCATCCCGTAATCAGATCATGTGTATACCCCTGATATCCTTTAATGGCTTTGTACGCACGCTTGTGTATTCGTTCCCTGATATTGTACGAACTTAACAAACCATTATTCATCTTAGGAAAAGTCCTGTTGGATAGGAATATATATACCAATTCATGTTCCGGATCATTCCATGCACAAATGCCGGTAAATCCGGTGTGACCATAGGTGCCACTGGAAGCTTCGGGAGCGGTGAGTAGATTTTTAGAGGAATCCAGTTCCTTCATGTCAAATCCAATCGCACGACGCGTAGAATATTTATATCGGGTTGTAAATAATTTCAACACTTCCGGATCAATATACTTCCTTCCTCCATAAGAACCTTCATTCATCAACATCTGGAATAAGACACCCAGATCATGTGCATCTGAAAAGATGCCTGCATGTCCACAGACACCACCCAGCATCGCACATGCCATGTCATGGACAAAGCCATCTAATTCCTGGCACCTGAAATACTCATCGATCTCAGAGGGTACAATCTGTTCATGCGGAATTCGCATAAGCGGTTTATATCCAATACGTTCAAGACCCATCGGTTTATAAAAAACACTATCCACATATTGATCAATCGTTACGCCGGTTTTATTCCTTATGATTTCAGGTAACATGATAAATCCAAGGTCACTATATACATAAGTTTCTTCCCGATTTCGGCCACTGCGGATAATCTGCTGTTTGATGGTATCCAGATATTTTACGTCCATCCACATTTCCTCTGCAACGCATACCGGAAATTGAGAACTTGGAATGGTTTGATAAATATCATCAAAAACAAATGGTACGGACCTGTTCTGAGGTAATGTGGATTCATAAAAAGGTATCCAGGATTGAAGGCCGGCATGATGAGCCATGACTTTTCGAAGCGGCATATTCTTTTTATTACTAGCTGCAATCCACGGAAGATAATCTCCGAGTGTTTTATCAAGATTGATATACCCTTCCTCATGTAGTCTCATCACCGTCAATGTCGTCGCTGCTATTTTAGTAACAGATGCGATATCATATAAATCCGTTATTCGCACAGTATCCTTTCCCGAGTAAGTATGTTTTCCAAAAGCTTTCTGATAAACAATTCTACCTTCCTTTGCGATCAACACCTGGCAACCGGGTGCTGCATGGATCCGAATCATTTGATCAACAATCGTTTTTATATATTCCAGACTATCAGCCATCATTCCTACACGCTCGGGTGGACTATAGCCAAGACGTTTCAACGATGAAGTTGTAAAACCATGATGGACCGGAAAAATATTACTAGCCGTAATGGGCAATTTGCCACGAAAACCAAATACACCCGCGAGTCCCTGCGCTGTAATATCTTCCGTTTCAGGTGTATCCTCGTACGCCATGATCAGGTGATCAATATTTTCAAAATATTTAAGGCTGTACGGATTACCAAATACAACAACAATCACATCTTGCTGTCGGTTGATGTTTTGAACTAGGCCAAGAATATCCTTAGTTAAACCATATGCTTCTGAAGCTTTGTTATTAAGGTTGTGAATCGTAACAATGATGCGTGGGTATTTACTCAATTCCTTAAGCAACGCTGTTATATCAGTTCCTGCAAGTGATTTTGGAACATTAAAATGCTTAGCCTTTGTGAACGAATTCAACCTGTTTTGAAATGGAGTTGTAGTAGTGCTCCCGATAGAAAGTGTAGCTGTCCTGGGATCTTTTAAATTGACCAAAGGAATCAATGCGCGTTTGTTCTGCACTACAGTGATAGCCTGTTCGATCAATTTGTATTTTACACCTACTGCATAAGGATCAAATGCCATTTTCGCAGCATATTCTGCATTCGGCAACACAAGACTGTCTAGTCCAAGATTATATTTTACATCCAGTATTTTCTTTACTTTCTCATTAAGCTTTTCAATATCAAGTTTGCCTTTGAGAAAACCTTCTTTTAAACTGGAAAATGCCTGACCAATATCACTCGGCAATAAAAGCATATCATTTCCTGCGTTAAATGCCATAATGGCTACCTGCCCTGCACCAAAATGTTTTAGCACGCCTTGCATTTCCAGGCCATCTGTAAATACAAGACCTGTAAAGCCCATTTCATTTTTAAGGAGATCAGTAACCGCACGTGAACTCAGTGTAGTTGAAATATTTCGCATTGAATCAATAGCTGGTACATGAAGGTGCGCTACCATCATACTGGGTATACCGGCATTGATTAATTGCTGAAATGGAAACAACTCGATTTCTTTGAGCCGGGCCATCGAATGAGCGATCACCGGCAAATCAAAATGGGAATCGGTGTCAGTATCCCCATGACCAGGAAAATGTTTTCCCGACGGGAGGATACCAGCCGCCTGAAGACCTTTCATGTACGCAATGGATCGATTTGCTACTTCATATTTATCCTCTCCAAACGATCGGTCCCCAATCACAGGATTCAATGCATTGTTATTGACATCTGCTACCGGTGAAAAACTCACGTTGACCCCCAGAGCTTTCAATTGTTTTCCAATAGCATATCCCATCTCTTCAATACCACGAATATCAGGAATAGCCCCTAACATCAACTGATGAGGAAACGATAAGGCTTTATCTTTCAATCGCATACCAAGTCCCCATTCAGCATCCATACTTACGATCAGTGGAACGCGACTCAATTGCTGATATTCTGCAGTAAGTGTTGCTTGTTTGACAGGCGTACCCTGAAAAAAACAAAGGCCGCCTACATTGTACTTTTTGATTTGATTTCTGACGGAGTTCATTTGGGCTTCACCAAGATCAGTATGCGCTCTGATCACAAACAACTGACCTATTTTTTCTTCCAGCGACAATGATTTAAATACGGAGTCTACCCATGCGGGTGATGGTGCTCCCTGTCCATTCACATTACCAGTAAACAAAACGGCTAGCAGCAGTGAAACGGAGATATAAATAGTTTTCTTCATTAAAAAAATCTTCATCGATTTTTCAATTGAGGTAAATTTGGATCGAGTGCTTTAGCTTTTTCAAAATTTTCAACAGCTGCAGCTTCATTTCCAGCTTGTCTATAAGCAATTCCCAGATTAAAGAATGCTGAAGCATTTTTAGGTGCCAGTTCAATTTCTTTTAAGAAAAAATTAATAGCTTTTTGTGAGTCACCTTTTTGTCCATAAGCAACTCCCAAAAGATGATAGGTTAAAAAATCATTCGGCAAATACGTCAAAGCTTCTTCTAATAACGCAATAGCACCCACAAGATTATTTTGCTTTTCACCCTGGACCTTACCAGCTTCACGAAGGGCCACTCCAAGATTGCGTTTTCCTTCGCTATAAGAAGGATCCATTTTGAGTACATGCCTGTAATAAGTTATGGCTTGTTCATATTCTCCCAGGTGAAAGTGGCTATTTCCTAGCAACAAATAACTCAGCTTATAGTTGGGATGGATCTCGAGAGCCTTTTTAAGATGCCCTTGAGCTTCGATCAACATCACCTTTTTCTGATCCACATCTTTTTCCACTTCTGCTCTTGTCACTAGGTCACCGCCTACCGCATTTAACAACTTCGCACTTTTACCCGACGTTTTCACATCCGTCGTAAACAAAGTATGATTGTCTATCCATACCCTGCTTCTTAAAAGTGTCCAGGCTCCGAAACCGATCATCAAAGCAGCACCAATTGCGATAGTTAAGGTTCGGTATTTTAAAGCTAATCCTCTTGCTACTAACAGGCCACCAATTAAAGCAAAGCCATAGGATGGCAAGAAGGCAAACCGCTCTGACATATTTGTACCAATTGGGAAGATCAGGTTCGACGTAATGGACATTGTGATGACGTAGAATAAAATTCCATACGCCCACCAGGACCTTGATTTCCATCCTTTCACAACCACATAAAGAAGTCCTAGCCATAAGAGCGCCGATAGTAAAACAAGCGGCTTGCCCCAGTTTTGAATTTCAATATGACGCGGATAATAATCATGTGTCAGCGGATAAGGAAAAACCAGAAGTTGCACATATTTCCCCATGGTATACATAATGGTGGCTGTCCGTTCACCCAGGGAGAAGGGTACATAATTGTTGTTTTCTATTTTCAGGAATGGATTATTCATTAACTCAAGTGGAGGACTTCCTTTGTCCCAACCCGTCACGCTGCCGCGCACAAAAATAAAAATTACACTAGCCAGAACTATAGGAATCAAACTTCCGACCCACTTTACCTGGGTTGTTTTTCCATACCACCATAGCGTGAGTGGTACTATGCCCAACATCGTAATGACATTTTCTTTTGCTAGTAAACCCAGCAGAAATACAAGGGCGGCCAGCCCTCTGAGTGCCCAGGGGCTTGGCTGAGAAGTACTTTTTAGCAATAACCAGAGGCCGCCGAAGGAAGCCAGCGCGGCGATGATTTCATCACGACCTTTAATATTGGCCACAACTTCAGTATGTATAGGATGTAAGGCAAACAATAAGGCGGCAATGACGGAT
>JAYUXX010000233.1:0-1696 GCA_043752765.1 Saprospiraceae bacterium
GGAAGTTTGCACCGGTGCTTCTGCAACTTTCTTACGCCAATAGTAAAATGTGCCAATTGCTAATTGATGCTTTCTGCAGTATGCTGATGCACTCATACCGGATGCAATACATCGACTAATATGATCAGTCATGCTGATGACATTTCTTCTTCCCATGATTATTTATCTTTGGGGTAAAGGTATCAGCCAGCTTTAACCACAGCAAGATGCGGTTGATCGGAGGGATACATTATAACTTTCGAAAAAGATTCAATTCCCAAACAATAATTTGGAAAAATCATCAATTCATTTCTTAGATTTAATCGTAAACGATATATTTTATCTTACAGAATTACTATTTGATTTTAATAACCTCTTAAGGAATCTTTAAGAATTATGTAGCCTCTTCTATACGATAATAGTTGCATACAAAGTTTTTATAGGTTGTTTTAAAAGATAGAAAATCACAAATTTTAACATATCGTGGTACAGGATAACCGGCCTGTTCAATACACTTCAAGCATGTTTAAATGGGAGGCTTTTTTTAACTCAACGTATACGAAGAAATCAACATTTAAATCAGTGGGAAAATGGAAATGCTAATCGAAAGCATTACATATTCGATTAATTCCGCTCATATGAGCTAAAGTGGAAGTCGCCCGGAAAAGAAATGAAGAAGTGTTATCTGACAAGCGTAATATCACCATTATAAGAAATCTGTGCCCCATTGATCAATTCAACTTTGGCAGTATACGCGAATACAGCAGGGTTTAAAGGTTTGTTTTTAAATTTCCCATCCCATCCCGATTCCGGAACATTCGGCAGGAAGTCTTCACCTACAAATACCTGATTACCCCATCGGTCAAATATTTCTAAATAAACAACTCGCCGCACGCGAGGATCTGCATACACAGTGACATAGTCATTGATATAGTCATCATTCGGAGAGAAGATATTTGGAATATAAACATCCGCTTCAACATCTACACGCAGAGTAAGCATATCCTCATCGATACATCCTCCCGCATACACAGTGGCCGTAATCACTTCATCAAGCAAACCATACAATGTAGGATTCGTACAATGTGTGCAGGAAAGATGATCACCGGCAGACCACACGATAGAGTCAATCTGTGACCATGGAAGACTCACATTAGCATTCAGGATGATACTGTCACCAAGATCAAGATCAATGTCAGACCCAATATCAATTGTCAACAACTGACCATCTGGAACTGTAAAAGTTTCCTGATACGTACAACCATTTTCATCAACAACCTGTAATGTATAATTTCCTGCCATCAGTCCTTCAAACAATGGATCTAACGTCATAGCCCCACCCTCTAACGAATACATGTAAACCGGTGAACCTCCCGAGACATTCGTTACAAGTATACTTCCGGAAGTATCACCTTCACAAATTGGAATATCGATATCCGCATCAATTCCATCAGGAACCTGAGGTAATAAAAGCTGGATAGAATCAACTGATTCACATCCGGTAGTCTCGTTGATGACTGTGAGATAATATATGCCTGCTTCTGTAGGTTCCAGAATTAATGTATTGACACCATTCGTTAACGGACCATTCCATGCATACAGAATGTCCGGTCCGGTATCAGATGATCCAATATCAAGCATTGCAGTTGAATCAATACATGTAAAGGATTCGAGCAAACCGATATCAACAATTGGTAACGTACTCATATCTGTAACC
>JAYUXX010000234.1:0-4378 GCA_043752765.1 Saprospiraceae bacterium
CTGTTACTGATTTCGATGGCGGGTATCAGTTTAGTGTTGGAAAGGCTGATGCTGTCCTTGTGTTCAGTTATGTAGGTTACGAGACCACTGAAGTACCTATAGGTGGCCAAACCGAAATAAATCTGGTCATGATCAAAGGTCTCGCACTTGGTGAAGTTCAGGTAGTGGGATCACGTAGTTATAAAAGAACCAATACTGATTCCCCCGTACCAATAGATGTCATTAATGTAGCTGAACTCGCCTCCTCTACGGGAAAGGTGGAGATCAACCAAATACTCCAGTATGCAGCACCTTCATTTAATGCTACCAAACAATCGGGCTCGGATGGAGCTGACCACATAGACCCGGCGTCTTTACGCGGCCTTGGCCCGGACCAGACACTTGTGCTGATCAACGGGAAACGGCGGCATCAATCATCTCTTGTGAATGTATTTGGCACGAGAGGAAGGGGGAATACGGGTACAGATCTAAATGCTTTACCTGCAGCAGCAATCAAACGAATCGAAATTCTTAGGGATGGATCATCTGCCCAATATGGTTCTGATGCAATCGCGGGTGTGATGAATATCATCCTCAATGATCAGACAGAAGGAATTACAGGAAGCGTTACCTATGGTGCATACAGCACCGGAGTGGGTGAAGGTTATGAAGAACAAGCCGGGGATGTCCTGTTTAATATCGAAGGAAAAAACAGGCTTGATGGTAAGGAAAAAAGTTTTGATGGCAACACCATAAAATTTGATCTCAACTATGGGGTCAGCCTTGGCGAAAATGGTGGATTCGCAAATTTTACTACCGAGTACCTTACAAAAGATCGCACGTTACGTCCGGGATGGTATTATCGAAAAGGATATGGAAGTGCAGCCATTGATGGATTTAATTTTATGATCAACAGCGCAGTTCCCATTGGGGCCAGCACAGAACTGTACGTATTTGGTGGACGTAACTTCAGAGATACAGATGCTTATGCATTTTCACGCGAAAGTTTTGCTGACGGTGATAACAGGTCCGTACCAAGTCTTTATCCGAATGGATTCACGCCTCATATCACGTCCAACATCACAGACATCTCTGCTTCAGGAGGGATTCGGCATACCATGGCAAGCGGATGGGTTGCAGATTTCAATAACACCTATGGACGAAATTTCTTTCATTATTTTATCAAAGGCTCTAACAATGCGTCTTTGGGGGATGCATCTCCAACGGAATTTGATGCAGGTGGTCACAGCCTTTCACAAAACACTACCGGACTTGATTTTAGTAAATATTATGAAGACATAGCATCGGGTTTTAATCTTGCTTTTGGTCTTGAATTCCGTACTGAGAATTTCAAAATTTTTGCAGGTGAGGAATCTTCGTATGCGTTGTATGATTCGACCGGAAGGGCGATCATCGACCCTACGACACAAACAGCAGCGACAGATGCGAATGGGGATGCATTACCAGGTGGAGCCCAAGGGTTTCCAGGATATAGTCCTGCTAACGTAGTAGACCGATTCCGCACTAATCTTGGTTTGTATGTGGATGGTGAATTTAATTTAACGGAAGCTTTTCTAATTGGAGGCGCAGTTCGTTTTGAAAATTATAGTGACTTTGGTGAAACGTTTAATTACAAACTGTCAAGTCGTTACAAATTTAATGACGCATTTTCATTGAGAGGTTCTCTGTCATCAGGGTTCCGTGCGCCTTCACTTGCACAAATTCATTACAATCTAATATTTAACAATTTTGTAGCAGGAGAGTCACTGCCGTCTTTGCTTTCTTCAAATACAAGTACGGTGACAAGAGCTTTTGGCATTGGTCCATTAAAAGAGGAAACGGCTTTCAATGCTAGTGTTGGATTTACGTTTGCTATGGGTCCATTTAGCGCAACTGTCGATGGGTATTCAATATCTGTAAAAGACCGTATTGTACTTACGGACAACTTTGATGCTTCGGGGTTAGGACTGGGTGTAGATGTAGCTCAATTCTTTGCTAACGGAGTGGATACAAAGACTACTGGTTTAGATGTGGTGTTGGCCTACAGCAAGTTTTTTCAAAATAACAGTAGAATTAATATCAGCGTTTTAGGAAACTTTAATGACCTGACAATTGAAAATATCAACAATGGCAACCTGAATAAATTTACTTTTTTTGGTCCATTCTCACAGGCATATCTGGAAGCTGCTGCACCGGATTATAAAATTGGTTTAAATCTTGGGTATACATCAAATCGTTTTGATGTGACTACAAATCTGACGAAGTTCAGTGATGTGATTATTCAGGATTTTCAGTGGGTTGATTCTCCTGCTACAACTCAAGAGGAAGCAGATGTATTATTCTTAAATGCGACCGATGTTTATAAATCGGCATTGACCTTAGATCTGAGTGTAGGTTACGGGCTGACAGATAAATTGAAATTGACTATCGGAGCGAATAATCTATTGAATAGGTATCCAACACCACAATTTGATGGTTGGACAGACCAGGGTGGATTTTCGGATTCAGTGCAGATGGGAAGTGATGGTGCTTTTTATTTTGCGAGATTGGGATTCAAATTATAAATAGGATGGGAGTATTACTCTAGGGAACCTCGAATAACCCCTTAACTCGCATTAAATAAATTAATAATGTGTTGATATTCAACAAGGTTCTTTTTTTCTCAGTTGGTTATTAGAGGTGCCCTTTAGCTTTACAAAAAATCAAATGCCAGGTATTGTAGCCTGGCATTTGTGTTTTTACAACACTGATCTCACTCACGTCTCACCTTCACGGTTCACGGTTGAGGTCTCGCTTTTGAAGCGCTTGTCATCAAAAAAAGAAACCTCAAAATTTTCTAACAAGCAAAGCCCCCGCAATGATCAGCACCACTCCAATAATTCGTGGTAAATTAATTTCCCGGACGGGCGCATCTAAGATTCCGAAATGATCAATAGGTAATGTCGCCAGCATCTGTCCCAGAATAAGTATACTAAACGTCAATGCAACACCAAGTCGCGGAACAACAAACACTACAGCCGTAACGAAAAAAGCACCGCATAATCCACCAAGCCAGGCTACGGGAGGAGCATTTTTTGAAAAGGATAATTGGCTCAGCGGAATACGTGTTATGATAATGTACACAAATAAGGCAATCAGTCCAACGGCAAATGAAATGAAAGCAGATAGTATGGGGCTTTGAACGTGGGTTGACAGCTTATTATTGATAGCGGCCTGTGTGGGCATCATGATGCCGGCGATGATAGCGATGAGGAAGTAAAGATATTGCATGGCCGTTAATTGTTATGAGTTTTGAACAAGTATTCAACTTGCTACTGTCACACATGGATTATTCAACTGACTATTAATAGTTGTGTAATTGAAAACTGGTAAGTTAACATTTGTGAATTCGTGCAAACTTATTTATGCAATCAGAAAATAATGAAATACTAATAATCTTTTTTATCAACTTTCAGTGTCCAGTCCTTAAATACAAGGAGTGCTTCATCCCTCATCAATTGTACAATCGGAATTTGGCGTTGATGAAGTTCTTTAGGAATTTCTTTATAAATAAAATCATCGTCGAATCCTATCTGGGCCGCATCTGTTCTCGAACAGGCATAATATATATTGCGAATTCGTGACCAATAGATAGCCCCGAGGCACATCGGACAAGGCTCGCACGAAGTATACAATTCACAGTCCAGCAATTCGAATGTATTCAGTCGGGTACTGGCATCGCGAATAGCTACTACCTCGGCATGTGCCGTGGGATCATTGGATGAAGTGACTTTGTTATAGCCACTTCCCACGATTTCTCCATTCCGAATAATAACACATCCAAAAGGACCTCCTTCATTTAGGTCCATTCCCTGATGTGAAAGCCCAATGGCTTCTTGCATATATGCTATCTGTTGCGGGGTCATAGGTATAAAATTAGATTATTTCGCGTGGTCGTTCAATAAGATTTCTAGGTTCGTTATTTTTGAAGAGCAACCCAATTTCTCATGACACCAATTTCAACCCGATGATAGAACTAATTAAAGACGTGAGAAAAAATAATCGCCAGAATGTAGCAGGCTCTTTAAATAAAAAAATTCCAATTGTAACAATCCCTGCTGCCCCGATACCCGTCCACACAGCATAAGCTGTTCCCACAGGGATGGTCTGGGCTGCTTTGTACAACAGGTACATGCTGATGAAGAGACAAACCACAAACCCCATAAACCAGAAGGTTGAAGCCTGACCAGTTGACTCCTTTAATTTTCCGATACAGGTAGCAAAGCCGATCTCAAAGATGCCTGCGATAATAAGTATGATCCAATTCATTTTATAGTTCTTTATTTCATTGTGGATTAAGTTACAGTTTCTGAATTTTCTGTAGCGTACCTTTACACTATAAACTTATACATAAATCATG
>JAYUXX010000235.1:0-4371 GCA_043752765.1 Saprospiraceae bacterium
AATGGAGCTAAAAGTATTTTTAAAATCCACTGATCAACCATGGGAATAATGCCGGAGTATGGATTGCAAATGTAAGTAGTAAATGCGCGGATTTGATACCCGCTTACTTTTGTGCCTTCTTCACAAGATATCCGGCCAGTGCACCGAAGATGATGTTTGGTGTCCACATGGCTATCATGGGAGGCATATTCAGATTTGTCGAAAAGGTCAATGCAAACTTACTTAGCAAGACATAGATGGCCCCGAGACAAACACCCATAGCAAGATGCAGACCCATGCCTCCCCGTTGTTTTCGGGAGGCCACCGAAGCACCTATGATCGTGAGAATAATAATCGTGAACGGCTCAGCCCATCTGCGATGATATTCTGATCGCATCAAACGCGAACTGCCCACACCCCTGGATTGTTCATACTGAATATATTTTGTGAGCTCACCCGATGTCATCATCTCTTTATCATTGATGAAATAAACAAAGTCTGAAGGGTAAAGTGGTAAAGAGGTATCGAGTTGCATATTTCTTCCGGACGTATAAAATTCTTTTCCATCGATCCAGTGTCGCACATCGTAATCCCGAAGACGCCATTCCACAGAGTCCTTCAGGTATTGAAAAGTTCGAGCCTTCAATACATATGTTAGCTGCAGATCATCATATTTCTCAAGACGGAATCCCGTACCCGTGCTATCGTGTTTATGATAGGAAGCAATGAAGACTTTTGTTTCAGGCCCGATGAATAAATGGATGTTATTGCTCTTGACCCGCACATTGCCAGGAGATATATATGTGTTCTCGAACGTTTTCAATTTCTTGTTTCCGAGCGGAAAAAAAACATGATTCCCTAGCAGATATATACCGGCGAGGAAAAAAGAAGAGATCAGGTAAGGACGGAGGAACCGGCCATAACTCATTCCCGCATTCAGCATGGGCACAACCTCTGTATTACGAGCTAGTCGGGAAGTAAAAAAGATAACGGAGATGAGTGAAAAAATAGGCCATAACAACCCATTGATCCACGGAATAAAATTGAGGTAATAATCAAAAACAATTTCTTTACGTGTGACTGGCTGATCAATAAAATTTTCAATATGCTCACTGAAGTCTATTGTCACAGCAATCAGCGAAAAGAGCAAGGCTGTAAAGAAAAAGGTACTCAAATATTTACGGATAATATATCGATCTAACGTCAGCAAGCAGCGGATGATTTACAATGACAAACATACTCTTTTAATAACCGGGTATGGGAGTACCAGAATTCACCAGTAAACGTTGTAGGTGATCCTGGAGGTATTAACAATGGGTTATCGAATACCGGCAGCCAGACGCCAAACCCAAGGAAAAAATTTGAATTACCTTGTTCTCAATAAATCCATCGTGATCAATGTCTGAAGCCGGACAAATAAGTATAGAAAAATTACAGCAAGAACTCAGCCTTAAGCAGCTTCAAATCAACAGCTTGCTTACGATAACTCAGGCGATCAACGACAATGTGGCGGCCCCCGAATTGTACAGCATGTACAAGTCCTTTATCGGCTGGGAAATGGGAATTAAACGAATGGCCCTGTTTTTCAGACACGATGATGAATGGCAATGTGTCACTCAGCTTCAGGCAGATCACCTCATACGCCTGGACCACCTTGAAACCATATTCAGGAAATTTACCAAGACTCAACGAATATCAAAATCAGACCCCGAAGCATTCCAGGGATTTGATCTGATCATACCGGTTTATCACAAGAAGAATGCGATTGCCTTTGCATTGGTGGGTGGCGTGAAGCCTGAGTCAGATGACTATACGCGCATCCAGTTTATCACCACATTTACAAATATTATTGCCGTTGCCATAGAAAACAAACGCCTGTTTAAGCGCCAACTTGAACAGGAGCGTTTTGCCAGCGACATGGAACTTGCGAGCCAGGTGCAGAACATGTTGATACCTGCGCATCTTCCTCAGAGCAAATTTTATGAAATGGCAACGGTATACAAACCCCACACAACTGTGGGTGGTGACTATTTCGACTTCATTCAATACGATGATCGAAGACTTGCATTTTGTATTGCTGATATTAGTGGCAAGGGTGTATCAGCAGCCATCCTGATGGCCAACTTCCAGGCTATTCTTCAAAGCCTGATCTATCAATATCGCGATCTGGAAACATTTGTTTTTGCATTGAACCAAGCGGTGTACAGGATTACACGCAGCGACCGCTTCATTACTTTATTTATCGGCGAATTGAATCTTCGGAACAATACATTGCAATATATCAACGCAGGACACTTCCCGCCTTTTCTGATTCAGAATGGAGTAATCACCCGACTTGAAACAGGTTGTACGATCATCGGAGCCTTCGATACACTTCCTGAAATTCATATGGGTGAAGTCAAATTGCAATACTCCGGGACCATATTTGCCTGCACTGATGGATTGACGGACGTCACAAATGAAGTAGGAGCTTATTTTGATGATACCCGCATAAGCAATGTGTTGCAGGGTTCTGAACATTACATTTCCGCCGGTATGCTCAATGAGGCCCTTATGAGTGAAGTAGATTTGTTCAGAGGTACGAGATCGTATCCGGATGATGTTGCAATGCTTACGCTGAAATATGTTGTCTGAAAAGTATCACGCTTTCCGCGGCGAAAAAAAACCCTTCTAATACTCATCCCATTCAGGGCTTACTTTAGTTTGCACCCTAAATGTCTTCATGATCCGATCCTTTAGGTCAGATGTACCGGATATCTTGCAGAACCACGACCTTTGCTAAAATTTATTATCATTACAGACGACATTTGAAGGCTCATGAAAAATAAGACTACAGCTGGGTTATTCGCATTATTCCTTGGCTGGACTGGCCTTCACCGCTTTTATCTGGGACAGATAGGATATGGTATCCTGTATTTTTTCCTCATGTTTTTAGGTGTGTCATTTGTGCTGGGACTGATCGACGCGATTGTGTTTTTTACTATGGACGAACGGGAGTTCAATCGCAAATACAATTCACCGGGACAACCCACGGACCAGACGACTAAACAATACGGTCCGCCAGCACATCAGCGCGGCCGTCTTCCAGCAGTGCCTCGCAACACACCAACCCCCACCAGGGATATTCAAAATCCGTATAAAGTAAATGGGATCAAGAAATACAAGGAGTTTGATCTTGATGGGGCCATCGAGGATTTTAAAAAAGGTCTGGAAATACATCCAAAAGATATATCTCTCCATTTCAACCTGGCATGTGCCTATTCCCTTACTGAACAAGTAGATAAAGCCTATACCCACCTTGATAAGGCCGTGAATCTTGGTTTTAATGACTTTGAAAAAATTAAAACGCATGATGATCTGGCATATGTGCGGATACAAGACAGATATGATGAATTCCAGGACAATGGTTTCAGACTACTGAGAACTAACGCGATCCAACAGGCAAAAGGTGATGAAAGGGAAAAAGAAGAAACCATACAGGACGATGTGTTGTTGGCGCAATTGAAACGATTAGCGGAGTTAAGAGACAGAGGATTGTTGTCTGAACAGGAGTTTGTCATCGAGAAAAAGAAGCTGACACGTTAATTTTTTATTAATCCACGCCACATTTGGCACAATCTTTCGTCTTACACACGTATATAGGCTCAATCCATGATCGCCCAAGAACTCATATCACAGCTCATTCAACCCTTGCGTACATCTGATACAGGTGAGCAGGCCCTGACGTATATGCAGGTTTATCACCTAAAACACCTCCCGATCGTCAACAACGAGCAATTCCTTGGGACTATTTCAGAAGATGATATCACGATCAATCCACTCGAAGAGCCTATAGGTTCTTTTAATTTGGGTTTAAATAAAGCCTATGTAAGGCAATCAGATCACTTATTTGAAGTCATGAGTGTAATGGCGGATCACAAACTCAGCGCCATACCGGTTGTAGATCAAAAGGACAATTATCTTGGCCTGATCACACTGGAAGATCTTATTCAGTTTTACGCACGCAGCTTTTCCTTCTCAGAGCCTGGCGGCATCATTGTGCTTGAAATTGACAAATCCAATTATAGCCTGGCAGAGATATCCAGGATCATCGAAAGTGAGAACGCATCCGTTTTAAGTAGTTTTCTCACAACCGATGAAACATCTCAGCGGATATTTGTTACCCTTAAAACCAATCAGGTGGATACACAACATATAGAAGCTACGCTGCAGCGGTTTGGGTATGTCATCAAGGCAACTTTTTCTGAAGAAGGTTATTTTGAGAGTCTGCAGGATCATTATGATGCCTTCCTGCACTATCTCAATGTGTAATGCTGGACGCACGGCGAATTTCTTTTCTATTCATAAGCTTATTCTTTTGCCTGCACCATGTGTTGGGGCAGACGGTCACAG
>JAYUXX010000236.1:0-1690 GCA_043752765.1 Saprospiraceae bacterium
AGAGCTTGGCGGTATGAAGGATTTTGAAAAGCAAGACATTAAAACAAATCCGATAACTGCAGAACAATTAGAATACCTAAAACAAATGGCGGGCTCCTATGAAATTTTGTTCAGTAAGCGTGCTCTGCTGTACAAAGAGATGAAATTAAAGTATGAAGTTTTGGACGAAAAAGATTATAAACGATTAATTCTGGAAGAATATACTTTTCTGAAGAGACCTGTAATCGTGTATGAAGGACAAGTATTTATTGGGGGTGAAATGAAGACGAAAGAAGAAGCTAGAAATCAGATTTTATCTAAATCTGTCAACTGAATAGAAGCATCAATGGAAAAACAAAGTACTACCAGATCAATTGCATTTCAGAAAAATAGGTGTAGTTAAAATTTCATTACTCTTGTGCTCTGCCTGGTCAGTAATATAAATCCGGTATTGAATGGTATCGAAAGGAGTAGAAGGATTGGGCAGGCAAGGATCTTGTCCATCTGTATAGATACAACAGGTAGAAAATAATACTATTCTTACTTCGCCTTCCACACCATTTCCTGCTCCTTCCTGAGGAATAGCAGGAATTCCGAATGTATTATCTAATGTACCTGTTCGTTCATCGATAAAAAAAATGTTATTGGCATCGCCCTGATCATCGCGGCCGATATCCCCATCACCATCTTCAAATCTAAAGCGTACGATCAATGAGTCTTCCATAAATACACCCTGCCGAAGTGTGTCCTTCGATATGCTGATAAATTCAATGCGGGGTTCATCGGGATAATTGGGAGCGTCCAGACATTGCCAGCCGACTATAGCTAAAAAGATCAAAAGTCCTATTTTTGAAACCGATGTCTTTATCTGATGGAGTGCGCGAATCATTACGAAACCGAATATACGATATAAACGAAAAGGACTTTGAGAGTGTTGCGACTGATGTATGGAGTTATCAGTATCAGTCCGACAAGCTCTATAAATCCTACTGCAATCTATTGGGGTTTAGTTCTTTACATGGAAAGTCAATCTCTGAAATTCCATTTTTGCCAATTCAGATGTTCAGAGATCACATTGTAAAGTCCGGTGAATGGGAAGCAGAAACCATTTTCAGAAGCAGCGGAACGACAGGGGTTACCCAAAGTGAGCATCACATCAGGGATCGCGGATGGTATCACAAGAACGCCGAGAAAACTTTTAAACAGCGATTTGGAAAGACTGACAATTTTACCTGGATTGCATTGCTGCCTTCCTATATGGAAAGAGAGGATTCTTCGCTGATAGATATGGTTCATCACTTTATGCAAATGGATGCTAAAGTGGAAAGTGGTTTTTTCACAACAATTGATTCAGTATTAATTAAACAACTCGAATTTCTATCACATCAAAATAGAGCCACCATTTTAATTGGTGTCAGCTTTGCGTTACTTGATCTTTTTGAAAAGTTTCATGTACCTGTGTGGGACAATCTTATGATCATCGAGACGGGAGGAATGAAAGGAAGAGGTCCTGAAATCACAAGAGAAGAACTGCATGTCCGATTGAGAAGACAAAAGTCGGAATTGAAAATCGCTAGTGAGTATGGAATGACCGAGTTATTATCTCAGGCATACCTGACAGTAGACCATTTCATTCCAGGTCCAGCCATGAGGGTTTTTACAAGGGATATCAGTGATCCTTTTCAAATCATAAAACCAGGCCAGAGAGGTG
>JAYUXX010000237.1:0-22740 GCA_043752765.1 Saprospiraceae bacterium
AGTCTTCCACAAGCACCCGATGCATTCCGTTCCCATAAATACTTTCTACCAAAAAGATGAAAGTGATTTACTTCCGCCCAATCGTGATCTTCACCACTCATGATAAAAACGGGAATAAAATTTTGATCGGGGTATTCTTCCTTTAAGCTTCTTGCCAAATGAATCACACTCGCAATTTTATAAATATGAAAGAGCGGACCTGTGAATAATGTGGGTTGGTGTGCGGTTGTAATGGTAAAGGTGTTACCATCTAGTAGCACCGCATCCTCAAATGGCAATGAAATTTCAAGCTCGGCATATTGTTTTTTTAATACCCGAAGAAGGAAACTTCTATCGACAGGGAATTTTTTTCTGGAAGCTATGACCTCTCGGATTGCTTCTTGAGAGGGTTCATACGAAATAAAATCAACGAGTCTTTGATCATGTTTAATGTAAGCAAGGTCAGTAGAACTGAATTGACGTAAGCCTGAATATTCTTCGCTAACTACTTTCATAAGATTCTAATTCCGGAATAGTGATGTCACCCCGGGCTGAGGCATTGTTTAAAGGCCGAAGGTATCAAATCAATTCAGCCCAGTCCATCAGATGCGGTTCTTTAAGCATTTTTTATCTTGCGGGTGTATAAGCAACATTGTAGATGAAAACTAATTTTTCTGTTAAGATCCCTTTCCTCACCACCTCCTTTATAATCGTGATCTCCTTATTCACACATTCCATCCTGGCACAAAAGTCCTCATCTAAAAAGACCGCAAAGAATGCGTCCGCGATTGTTGCTGAGAAAAAAACCGGATTTGATACGGTTGATATCTCAGGTTTGAAATTCAGAAGCCTTGGTCCTGCGTTGACATCAGGAAGAATTTCAGAATTCGCAGTAGATCCGAAAAATCCAAAGCGATATTTTGTTGCTGTGAGTTCAGGTGGAGTTTGGCGAACACGAAATGCAGGGACAACCTTCGAACCCGTTTTTGATAATGAGGGATCATACTCGATCGGAACTATACTCATGGATCCAAACAACTCAAATGTACTTTGGGTAGGCACAGGTGAAAATAATAATCAACGATCGGTAGCCTATGGGGATGGCGTTTATAAATCCGTAGATGGAGGATCATCATGGAAGAATATGGGTCTGAAGACCAGTGAGCATATCGGTCGAATCATTGTGCATCCAACTAACTCTGATATCATCCTTGTTGCCGCTATAGGTCCTTTATGGGCAGCCGGAGGCGATCGGGGGGTGTTTCGGTCCAAAGACGGAGGCAAAACCTGGGAGAATGTTCTTTCCGTCGATGAGCATACAGGTGTAAATGATATCGTTATGGATCCACGCTATCCCAACGTGCTATACGCCTCTTCCTTTCAAAGACGCAGGCATGTATTTACCTATTTAGGTGGAGGTCCAAAATCCAGCATCTATAAGTCAGTAGATGGTGGATTAACATGGGAAAAATCAGCGTCGGGATTACCATCAGTAGACATAGGTAGAATCGGTTTTGCAATTTCTCCTGCGGATCCCGAAAACATCTATGCACTGGTCGAAGCCGCCCGTGGCAAAGGTGGAACCTTTCGAAGTACCAACAGAGGTGCATCATGGGAAAAAATGGGTGACTATCATTCAGCAGGAAATTATTATCAGGAATTAGTAGCCGATCCTAACCGCCCTGAACGCCTTTATTCAATGGATACATGGATCCAGGTTTCAAATGATGGGGGTAAAACATGGAAAGTACTTGGCGAAGATTTTAAGCATATTGATAATCACTGCATGTGGATCGATCCCCTTGATACGGATCACTTTCTCGCAGGTTGTGATGGAGGTGTCTACGAAACATGGGACGGTGCGAAAACCTGGCATTTTAAAGCCAACCTTCCTGTTACACAGTTTTATAAAGTTTCCGTTGACAATGCAGAACCCTTTTACAATATATATGGAGGTACACAGGATAATTTTTCATTAGGAGGCCCTTCAAGAACTGTATCTGCTAATGGGGTTGCAAATGAAGATTGGTTCATCACCCACGGAGGTGATGGATTTGAAACCCAGGTTGATCCTCAAAATCCAAACATTATATATTCTCAAAGTCAATATGGTGTGCTTGTTCGGTATGATAAATTAAGTGGTGAAGAAGTGGGTATTCAACCCCATGAAAACAAAAATGAAACAGTATACCGATGGAACTGGGATGCTCCACTTGCAATTAGTCATCATGTACCTGGTAGAATTTATTTTGCTGCGAATAAACTTTTTGTAAGTGATGATCGGGGAGATAACTGGCAGGTCATTAGCGATGATCTTACCCGGAAGATTGATCGGAATAAATTGAAAGTAATGGGTCGCGTGTGGGGTGTTGATGCTGTAGCTAAAAATCAATCAACATCACCCTATGGAAATATTGTAGCATTTTCTGAATCTCCTGTCAATGCAAATCTGCTTTATGTAGGAACAGACGATGGATTGATTCAGGTGACGACAGATAGAGGTAAAACATGGCGAAAGGTGGATAATATCGCAGGTGCACCAGATACATCTTATGTAAATATGATCATTGCTTCATCTCATGATGAAAACGTGGTGTATGCCTGTTTCAATCATCATAAATACGGTGATTTTAAACCATATGTATTTAAGAGTAAAGACAAAGGAATAACATGGAGTAATATATCAGGAAATCTCCCTGTCAGAGGGTCTGTTTATTCGTTGGCTGAAGACCATGTAGACCCACACTTACTTTTTGCAGGAACTGAGTTTAGTTTTTTTGTATCTAATAATGGTGGAAAAAATTGGAAAAAATTATCAAATGGACTTCCTACAATCGCAGTGAAAGACATAGCAATCCAGAAAAGAGAAAATGATGTTGTGATTGCTACGTTTGGAAGAGGATTTTATGTACTGGATGATTATTCACCTCTTCGAAAAATAAGTGAAACCGATTTAACAAGTGAAGCTGCGGTATTACCAGTCAGAGATGCCTATATTTTCGAATCAAGCTATCCACTCGGCTTGCCAGGAAAATCATTCCAGGGAGATAGCTACTACAGAGGAGACAATTTAGGAGCACAAGCATTGATCACATTTTATGTGAAAGACAAAATTCTTTCAGCCAACGACGCAAGAGTGAAAGAGGAAGAGAAAGCAGCCAAAGACAATAAGGATAATTCGTACCCATCCTATGAACAGCTTGCAAAGGAAAGGGATGAAGAGAAGGCAAAGCTTTACGTGGTTATCCAGGATCAGGCAGGAAATATTGTCAGAAAATTACCTGTCACTGCAGATAAAGCAGGCCTTCAGCGTATCTCCTGGGATATGAGAACTGCGCACAAAGATGCCATCAGTATGGGTGGATCATCCTTTTACAACCCTTTTGCAGGCCGGGACGAAGGCCCTCTGGTGACACCTGGAACCTATAAAGTGTCATTAGGTAGATGGAAAGAAGGAGTGATGACTACAATTGGAGAAAATACTACATTCAAAATCAAAGCCCTGGAAAATAAAGTCCTGCCCGCGCAGGATATCAACGGAGTAGTCTCGTTCAAACGAAAAATTGAAGACCTGGACCGTGTACAACAATCAGCTGCGGGTGCTATAAGGTCGGCATTCTCTGAACTAACCTTCATTCGGAAAGCCATTACCCAAATGGAGGAACAGGAAGATGCATGGCTGAAAGATGTCATCCTGATAGAAAATAAACTTGAGATCGTTCAACGAAAACTTTCGGGAGATCCTCTCAAATCGCAATTAGATATAGATGCCACCCCATCCGTATCAGATCGCATTGGACGTGTTGTCTATGAAAACAAATACAGTAGTTCAACACCAACAGGTACTCATCTGAGGAGCTATGAAATTGCTTCTGAAGAATTGGCTTCAATTCTACCGGAACTTCGTGAAATACTTGAAAAAGACTTAGTGCAACTGAGAATCAAACTGCAAAAAGCAGGCGCACCTTACACGCCGAATGTCATTCCTTTTATGAACAAACAATAGCAATTGATTTTTACAAGGGAAATGACTTGACATTAAAACAATATGTGCGTTAACGTATTTGGTTGAAGGGTTATAACCATTTCATCCCGGTTACGTTTTAGGTACTGATGAATTGTAGGATATGCACGATATCGGAATAGCATTATCAGGTGGGGGTACACGCGGAGTTGTCCATATTGGTGTGCTTAAGGCACTTGAAGAAAATGGAATATTTCCTTCTATTGTATCCGGCACTAGTGCAGGAAGTATTGTAGGTGCTATGTATGCACAAGGGTATAATCCTGCCGAAATTTTATCCATTGCAAGCGAACGTTCTCTCTTATGGATGTTTTCACTACGACTACCGACAAAAGGTTTTGTGAGGCATACCTTTCTCCGAAAAATGTTACAGCGTTATATACCTGTTAATGAATTTGAAGACTTAAAAAAGCCATTGTATATAGCAATTTCAAATCTGAATTCCGGGCGGACTGAGATCGTCAATTCCGGACCTCTTCATGATGTGATCATTGCATCCTCCTCCATCCCTGTTCTGTATGAACCAATACGAATAGGCGGAAATTGGTATGCAGATGGCGGATTATTAATGAATCTCCCTGCCTCACCTATACGGCCACATGCCAGACTTATCATTGCAGTTAATCTGATACCCAGAAAAGAATTGGGATCAGAGGAAGTGAATACAATTTCAGGAATAGCTTCACGCTCATTTAATCTGGCAGCGATAAATACGATTCAACCCGAATTAAAATATTGTGATGTGGTAATTGAACCACTGGCTATTTATAATTACAGCAGGTTCAACTTTACCAATATTAAAGAAATGCATGAGATAGGATACGAAGAGGGAATTAATATGGTACCTCAGATTAAAGAAAGATTGAAAGCTCTAAATATCGTCGCTGCATCGGGATCTTCAGCTGCTCAATAAATTTGAAATTTACGGGAAACTTTTGCTCAGACTTAGTTGAGATACAAGCCCCAATCCTGAGTATCCAGGATCTGAAGATCGAGATCTTCCTTCAACGTAGTAGCCAGCGAAACACCTACATATTTTGGATAAATAGGAAATGTCTTGTGTTTGCGATCCACTAACACGGCTACTTCAAGCTTTTTAGGTACAATTTCCAATAAGGGTTTACAAGCATAGAAAATGGTTCGACCGGTATTAGCAACATCATCGATTAAAATAATCGTCTTTCCTTTCAATGATTCTACGGGCCGGTCCAGCTCAATAGGTGAGGAGAGGGGACTGGCAGGATTGAGTTTAATATGAACAAGCTGTATCTTAATCGTTGTGATCAGGAGTAGCTCTTTTTCAATCAATTGGGCGAATCCTGTTCCGTTATCATTTACTCCCGCAAGGACAATTGTTTTTTCTTCAAAATTATTCTCCAGGATCTCTATAGCAAGGCGCTTTATCTTTTGTTGGATTTGAGGTTTATCCAGAATTTTCATAGGTGCGACGATTATGGAACGAAAGTAGACAGAGATGTGGAAAATTACTAATCTTTGTTAACTACTTTAAACTTGATTGATGCTGATCAGCCGGATCATTTTTGCTATTGTTACGCTTTCTGCCTTTTACATTGCAGCCAGACAGTTTTATAAGGTCTACCAGAAAATCTATCTTGGAAAACCAGAGAAAATCAGTGGAAATACAGATTTGAGGTGGCGGAATGTTCTTTTGATTGCCTTTGGGCAACAAAAGATGTTTAAACGCATCATTCCTGCATTCCTCCATTTGTTTATTTATACAGCATTTTTACTTACACAAGTTGAACTTATCGAAATTCTGATTGATGGGTTCTTTGGGGTTCATCGGTTTTTTGCATCCTACCTGGGCATATTCTACACATTCGTGATGAGTATGATAGAGACTTTATCAGCATTGGCATTTGTAGCCACAATTATTTTCCTGATTCGAAGAAACGTACTCCGACTCGCACGTTTCTGGAAAGCAGAAATGACCGCCTGGCCACGACTCGATGCTAATCTCATTTTACTTGGCGAACTGATATTGGTAATTGCAATTATCACTATGAATTCCGCAGATGCGGTTCTTCAACAATTAGATCCCGAACACTACCCATCGACAGGTAATCTTCCTGTAAGTAGTTGGTTGGGACCTATGTTAATGGGTGATTGGTCGCAAGGTTTGTTATCAGTAACAGAAAGAATGGCCTGGTGGCTCCATGTATTTGCAGTGTACGCCTTTATGATTTATTTGCCATACAGCAAACATTTGCACATATTCCTGGCATTCCCTAATTCATGGTACGCTCGCTTAAGACCTAGGGGTGAAATGCCAAACATGCCCGAAATCACTCAGGAAGTCCGGTCCATGCTTGGAATGGCGCAAACTCCAACAGCGGTTGTTGCATCCGATGGAGTTCCGGAATTTGGAGTTAAGGATATCTTTCACTTGTCGTGGAAAAATTTAATGGACGCTTACACATGCACAGAATGTGGAAGATGCACTGCAGTTTGTCCGGCTAATATCACGGGAAAGAAATTATCTCCCAGGAAAATATTAATGGACATCCGTGACCGCACTGAAGAAGTAAGTGCGAAACTGAAAACAAAATCATTAGAATTTATAAGCCCTGACAAACGCAGTGAACAAGCTGTACTGAATGCTGAGAATTTTAATGACGGCCGATCACTCTTTGATTATATCACAGAAGAAGAAATTTATGCCTGTACTGCATGTAATGCTTGTGTAGAGGCGTGTCCGGTCTTAATAGATCCATTAGAACCCATACTACAAATGAGACGTTACCAGATCCTGATGGAATCAAAAGGGCCTTCGGAATGGCTGCCTATGTTCAATAGTCTTGAGAGCGGAGGCTCAGTATGGCAAGTTCCGACGTCCAGAAGTCAATGGGCAGATTCAGCAAGGGAATAAAAAAATACAGACAGAAATTCGATCGAATGGATATTAAAACAATGAGCCAGCTGGCTGCAGAGGGAAAGAAACCTGAATACTTATTTTGGGTGGGTTGTGCCGGTAGCTATGATGCTAGGGCGCAGAAAGTAAGCATCACACTTTGTAAAATCTTAACTGCAGCGGGCATTGATTTTGCCATTTTAGGAGATGAAGAAGTTTGTTCCGGTGATCCTGCAAGACGAGCTGGTAATGAGTTCCTATACCAGATGCTAGCTCATCAAAACATCAACACACTAGATCAATACGGCATCACCAAAATCGTTGCAACGTGTCCCCATTGTTTTAATACGCTCAAAAATGAATATCCAGCTCTCGGTGGAAATTACGAAGTCATTCATCATACACAATTGATAGAAGGACTCATTAAGGATGGAAAGATCAGAATAAATGAGAGCAGTGATTCGTCCTCAGTGACATATCATGACTCATGTTATATGGGAAGAGTGAATGGAATCTACGAGGTACCAAGGAATGTTTTATCAGCTTTACGGGTTGAGTTAAAAGAAATGCCTCGCCATGCATCAAACGGGTTGTGCTGTGGAGCAGGTGGTGCACAAATGTTTAAAGAAGATGAGCCCGGTAAAAAAAGAATTAATACGGAGAGAATTGAAGAGGCTCTCTCCACAGGAACGAAATCCATAGTTGCAAACTGTCCTTTTTGTATTACAATGTTATCAGATGGAATCAAAGAAGCGGATAAGCAAACTGATATTATGGTATATGATCTGTCCGAACTTGTTCTTAAACAAATGATAGTATAAATTTGGAAGGCAAGTATAAGCTATTCCATTTCGGAAATGTTCAACAAGAGTAAAAGGTATACATGAGAAATCTATTAGCGTTTCCGGATGAGTCCAGAGTTTGGATTTACCAGGCTGACCGGGCCTTTGAAGAAAGTGATATTGTGATGGCTAACGATGACATCGAAGCTTTCTGCCAACAATGGACAAGTCATAATAACGAGTTAAAAGCGATCGGAGGAGTTATGCACGATCAGTTTGTCGTTCTTGTTGTTGATGAGACCCGTGCATCAACAAGTGGGTGTTCAATCGATAAATCTGTGACTTTCGTCAAAAACCTTGAACTGAAATACAACCGCCGGCTGTT
Organism: Saprospiraceae bacterium; assembly: GCA_043752765.1. GTDB lineage: Bacteria > Bacteroidota > Bacteroidia > Chitinophagales > Saprospiraceae > Opimibacter. Next base: position 8,043 of record JAYUXX010000237.1, read on the forward strand.
AGATAGAAATAAGGTAGCATGGCTGGATGAAAATGAACAGATTCATACAATTCCACTTCCTGAACTCAAAACTGCATTGCAAGAAGGGAAAATCCAATTGGAAACGAAAGTGTTTGACAATCTGGTAGCTACTCGACGGGATTATATTAGTCGATGGACGTTACCCTTAGGAGACTCCTGGATGAGGAAGTTTTTATAAAAAAGTAAATTCAAAATGATGATTGGAAAAGTTAAACAGTGGCTCGGAATAGAGGGTGTAAAAGTTGAATTGATCTTACCTGATGCAGTAGCAGAAACAAGCGGGGTGATTGTAGGCAAGATTCGTTTTCAGACGATGCATACACAGAGAGTGAAAAGTATAAAATTGAGCCTGACGGAAAAGTATACCCGGGGACGTTTTAAAGGGAAACTTGCAGATCAGTATAAAATTGCTGAGACAGAACAAAAGGAAGATATTTTGGTCACAGCCAATGAACCCATTGAAGTTGATTTCTCGCTCCCTTTTTCACTTGTCAAATCTGACATGGATGAAATAGGAGATAAGAATTTTATTTTTGGAAAACTTGTTGCAGCAGCTAAAATGATAAAGAATGTAAAGTCAGAATATACATTAGAAGCCGAAGCTGTTATCGAAGGCACCGCATTAAACCCCTTTGACAAGAAACCGATTAAAATTCTCTAGAAAAAATTCAATTTACCCTTTCCGCCGTTCTGCCTATTCGGCCGTTCTGCCTATTCCGCCGTTCTGCCTATTCATCCTTTCCGTCTTTACTTTTTCTCTGCGTTCTCTTTGGATTTCTTTTCCAGGATCTCTAACAATTCGGCTTCTGACTTTCCAAGGTTTTCAAGGAGAAATCTTGCAGACTCTGCAGATTCATTTTCGGGATACTTCGCAAGGAAATCGGTATAGTAGGTTCGAGCGTTTTCGAAATCTTTGAGATCGTTGTCAAAAGTGAATGCCTTCAAAAATAAAGAAGTAGCTCCGCGCGGATGAGTAGGGTAGCGTTCGATGATCCAATCGTAAAGTGTAATAGCTTTTGGAATATCCCTGAGCGTTCGAGCCGTGCCTGCGGCTCTATGAAGATATTCGGGTGCATTCTGCAACTCAGGCTGAGCCATAACTGCGGCCTCGCATGCATCTACATAGAGGTGAGCCATTTTTTCGTCAAGCCTGTAGATGGAATCATTAAACATCTTCAAACCTATCTCCTTAAGCAATGAATCTACAGTTACTTCCGGTCGATCGATTTTACTTTGGTAGGTTTTCGCACGTGAGTCATCTTTAAATCGCTCAACAAAAGATCTATACAGAACCTGATTTAATTCAGGTTTCTGCAGGGTATCCATCACAATGATGACATCTGAAAGGCGATTAGGCTGGTCTGGACGTCCGGAATAATTGATCATATAAAGTTTATAAAACCCCAATGATTGATTCCATTGATTATGCTTTGTTGATAAGCGAGCAGCCTTCAGTATATAGCGGGCTGAAGTGGAATCACTTAGTCCATGCACATCTATATATTTACTATAAGCACCAATTAGTGCTTGCGAAGTGCTATCCGTAGGATTGGCATCGTATAGCTTGATCTGAGCATTAACAGCTTTCTCTTCAGGAGATCCACCACCCTTGCAGGCAAATACAAAGGCAATCGAAAGGATAAAAAGAATATTACGCATGGGATAGAGACTTAATGATGCAAATGTAAACAATGAAGAATACTCCTATGGGGAAATCAATTCAGGACGCGCCCAGCAAGGCTAATTTTTCTAGAATCCAGTTTTTACTCACAACACCTTGGGTAGCATCGATCTCTGCCTGAAGTTTGGCGATTTCTTTTTTATCACCCGCTATAACTCTCGACAATTTTCTCACAATAGCGATTGTATTAAGGTAATGTTTACGTCGTGTCGCTGGAAGCTCTTTATTCCTACTTAGATAAACTCTAAAAGTATCGAGTAATGATCCAAGCGCTTCAATTTCGTCGAGTTCATAATAACTCGCCATAAGTAGAGTTTTGGAGTTGAGGTTGTAGGTAATATCATCATATTCAACTTGACTAAGTTGTGAAATAACCTTCGTGTAGTCTTTTTTATAGAAATATAGTTGAGCAAGATTGAATGTAACTGAGTTAGCTTTAAATTTTTCATCTAAAGTCAAGCTATAAGTATATATAAAGTTTTCTACCCAATCAAACTCACTTAAACGTAATCCTGCGGTGACAATATTTTTAAAATGGAAAGGATCAATTTTACCACGTACTTGTAATAAGCCTCGAATTAGCCAATCTTTATATAGCTCAAATGCTTCTTTTACAAAAGCTGATTCTCCCGCATTCATTCGCTTAATACAATAATTTAGTGCTGCATCAATTATCTCTTTAGCTTCAGATTCAGGAAATATTAAGATGAATTTTTCAATTAAAATCTTTAACTGATCGTAGTGCTTTTTATCATCTGGTTCCTTGTAGGTCAATAAAATTTGATAATATAGAAGAATAGGGGGAGCATCATTATAATCGTGTGTCTCAACGTGTTCAATAATCTCCTCTATGAACAACATTTTATAGTTAAGAGTAGCTAAATGTTGATGGTTTAATATTGTACAATAATATCTTAGTTTTTCGGCTAGATAGAAACGATCAAGATTTTGTGCAATATTTTCGATATTAGACTTCGAACTTCTTTCTGCGTGTAGGCGGTTTAGATCATAAATGCTTTGCTCAATTTCGTATTGGTAGTAGTAAAAAGATGAGGGTTTAAATTGCTGCTCTTCAATTAATCTTTGAGCGCTTTTCAGAGCAGTGCTCTGAAGTTTTTCAAGCCCCTTTTCGTAAATGGATTCAAGTAAGTATTTGGCTTTATGGATCGGGTTTGATTCAAAGGCTTCTTGCGAGTAATAGTTTTCAATTAATTTGAGCAAGTCACTTTGTAATTTTCTAAATCTTCCATCATTATATTCCTCTTCGCCAAAACAAAGATTCCATAAAAAGTGCTTATCTGAATTATCTTCTTTTTCATTCCTTAGATCCTCCTTAATCCATTCGTAAAGGCTAATTATTGATAGATTACGATTAAAATAGGGGCTAGTTACAAAACGATGCAATCGATTGAGTTCTCGAGCAGTCAGCGGCATTAATGCTTTGTATAACTTAGTATCACGCATTCAAAAAATCTTATATAATAAATTTATCTGCGTATATGACTGATAATTAAATGTAAAGATATAGTCTTTTACCATATTTGAATCTGCCAAAACTTCCAAAATCATCTTAAAATTAATCATAACAAATTGAATAACAACTAATTAATAGTCGTGTTAAAAATATATGTATATTTTACACCCAATCTTGTTTCCTTGGAGCTGTTGTTGTATCTTGACGCCGGAAATTTAAGCGATTGTCCATTCTTAATCACCAAAAATGAAGAATCTGTACAAATTACAGACCCTTTTGGTACTACTTTTCTTGTCCGTGATCCCATCATGGACTTATGGTCAATTTGCTGATCCAGTGCAAGTTAGCATCCGTAATTCAGGTTCCAGTTTTGTTGATCAATTTCCGGCTTTCACAGGTTATTCCTATCAGGTAATTGATGTATCTAACATTCAGGTCGGAAACGCATCTTTGCTGGAAGGGACCTCTGCCAACACACTTAAATTAGTTTTTATCCCAACTTCTGGGGCTGTAGGTTTTACAGATGTTATAATAACTTATTATAGTTTAACTACCCCAATGCATCCTGTGACAAAATCTTACAGGTTTTTTGTGGCAAATGAAGTAGTTATTACCGGGAATGATCAATATCTGGTAGATGCTAATGCTATTGGGGTTCCATTTAATGTTCTTTCAAATGATTCCATTTCGAATGGTATCCTGACACTTACCGCAGTATCCGTTTCCAATGCTGGTGAAGCTGTCATTAATGCCACCTCCGATGCAATCCTTTTTTCTCCGGACTCTGATTTTCTCGGAGATACATGGATTCAATACATAGCCTGTGATTCTGCAGGTAATTGTAGTCAGGGAAATGTCCATATCCTGGTTCGCGATTCGACCACGCAGGATCATGTTGTATTTAGCAAGTTTTTGTTGAACACCGAGGCACTCGACATTCTAACTCCTTTTGAAGATTTTGAAATCGAAATTGAGCCCTCTTATGGTACATTAAGTGTTTCAAGTTCAATCGGCTGGATTTACACACCCGATGCAGGGTATGTTGGTAAGGACACTTTTAAACTTGATCTTGAAGGTTTGGTTTCACGTCAATATGAAATATCAGTTTATCAAAAATCTAATAATATTCACGCAAGAAATGATAAGTTCTACGTCCGTCCAGGTTTAAGCGTGACCTTTAATGTCCTAAATAATGACTTACTCGACTATTCATTAAGCTCCAATACAAATCCAACAAAAGGTACTTTAAGTACAATTGGGAATGGATCTTTTACTTATACGCCAAACACAGGTTATAGAGGGATTGATAAATTTTCCTACACTACTTGTTTTCAGGACACGGTTTATTGCGAGACTGCCACAGTATTAATTCACGTCACCGATCTTGAACCGGACAACCAATTCAGCTATCAATTGCAGACCTCAAAGGATCTGCCATTGTTAATTGATTATCCTATTGACTATACGGATTTCTCTTACATCATAAGTGATGAACCTGAAAACGGATCACTAGTTTTCTATGAAGGCCTCCAGCAAATTAACCTTGCTTGTGATACGCTTGAGCGTTACAATATGATTGTATATGAACCTTCAGCAGGTTACACAGGAGTAGATCATTTTGAATATTATTATTGCATCCAACCGAGCAACCTATGTTATTTAGTTAAGGTAGATGTGAACGTTATTGATCACCCTGCGACAGAAAATTGCCCTTGTACAGTTGGATGCGTTTGGCCTGGAGATACAGATCGGAATGGCAGAGTTGATATGAGCGATTTGCTCACATTGGGAAACAAACTGGGTAAAGCAGGACCATACAGAGATTACATCAATCCTGATGTTTGGTTTGGTCAACATGCATCACCCTGGAATTCGGATGGAAATAATACTGTTCAATTTATCGACGCAAATGGTGATGGTACGATCACAGCTGATGATGTTAACCTTATCAGTGATCATTATTATCAGACGCATGATGTGGTAGTAAAAGATGTTCAGCAAAAGCTTCCATTTCAATTTTCTATTATTCCAGTTCAATATTCTCTTGATTCCGGAGATGTGGTAATTCTGGACATTGCATTTGGTAATGCCAATTTTCCCGTTTTAGATTTAAAAGGAGCAAAATTTTCTGTTAACATTCCTGCCTTCATGATGGATTCTGCTTCTGTGACTTTGGATTTTCATCCAAATTCCTGGCTTGCTGAAGGTTCTCCATTTATCTCGTTAGGTAAGGTTCCTTGGAATGGTAGAATTGATGGAGGTTTTGCCCGTGCTAACGGAAATGGAGCTTCAGGTTACGGGGTTATAGGGACAATTACCTTTATTATTGTGGATGATATTGAAGGATTCAAGATGAGCAATGGATTAATTAAAATTCCTATTACTCTTGAAGCTGGAACTGCAATGGATAGCGAGGGCACATTATTTGATGTAGAAGGTGATGAATTTATACTGACCTTTGATCCCAATGAATCAAATCGAAATAAATACAATCTTGTAGTTTATCCAAATCCCGCCACAGATATTGTTGACATCTATATAAATGGTAAAACTTCGATGGAGTCAATTCAAATCCTTGATCCACAAGGAAGACAAGTAAAAAGTTTCGATGGCCTTGAACTCAAACATCATCAAATTGATGTTAGCTCATTACCAGTTGGTCTTTATTACATTAGGCTAAATCACACCGAAGGTGTTATCTCACAATTGCTTTCTGTAATTAGATAATACTTCCCTCCTTGCAGGCTTTATTATTTAAGCCATCCACCAGGTGTCCTTTCTATCTTACTGTGTGATGTCTCCCTTTTAAAGCTTATTCCGGTTGACAATTTCTAGAATTTCATCCCGATAATTTTTTCCTATCGGTAACTGTTTAATTAAGCCTTTCTCATAGACATCTACCGATGTTCCATCTACTGCATGAATCTTGTCTATCGACACAATATAGGATCTGTGAATTCTTTTGAATTTGGCCAGAGGTAATTTATCCTCGAGACTTTTCATCGTCTGTAACGTAACCACTCTTCCCTGTTCCAACCGGATAATGACATAATCTTTTAGACCTTCGATATACAAGATCTCATCGTATTTAATTTTTACCAGCTTTTTATCCGCCTTTACGAAGAAAAACTCAACACCTTCGTGGCCAAGAGTTGCACTTTCGGTTTCTTCCCGATGCCTTAACTCAAATTGTTCCAAAGCTTTATTGACTGCTTTCATAAACCTGTCAATCGATATGGGTTTTAACAGGTAATCAATTGCATTCAATTCATATCCCTCAAGTGCATAATTACTGTAAGCCGTGGTAAATATGAAAAGAGGAGGGTTCGAAAGTGCCTTGATAAAATCAACACCTGAAACCTGAGGCATCTGAATATCCAGAAAGATTAAATCAATCGAATGCTTACGCAGCATCTCATTAGCCTCTAAGGCGTTGGCACATCTTCCGACTAGATTTAGATCGGGCATCCTGGAAATATATGTCTCAAGCACATCTAAGGCTAAGGGCTCGTCATCTATGACCAGTGTATTCATCATGTGGAATGTATAAGAATTAATTACTTAAATCTAAAGATAGCTCAACGATATGCTCCTTATCACTATCCGCGATGTCAAGTTTGTACTGATTTGGATAAAGGAGGTTCAATCTCCTCTGAACGTTGGCAAGTCCTATACCACCGCTGGATTTATCAACCGGCAAAGGAGTCACCAAAGGCTTGCTATTCAGGATCCGCAACAAGAGTTTATTGTCCAGAACCTTCATAATCACATTGACATACCCATCACCAAGTTGGTGATTGAGGCCATGCTTGAAACTGTTTTCCAGGAAAGGAATAAAGATGAGAGGGGCGATGGTTTGATCAGAAATTTGACCCTCAACTCTAAATTTAATTTCTGCCTGACCGGACTGTCTCAATTTCTCAAGGTCAAGGTAATTCTGAATATAATTCACCTCCTTATGAAGCGGCACTCTTCTTTCATTACATTCATAAAGCATGTATCGCATCATTTCAGATAGTTTAATCACGATTTCAGGTGCTTTATCAGATTTTTTCAATGTAAGGGCATACAGACTATTCAATGTATTAAATAAAAAATGTGGGTTGATCTGTGACTTTAGGAATTTAATCTCAGATTGCATTCTTTGTGTTTCCAGGTCTTTACGATCGCGTTGATGGCGCTGCCAATCTGAAATAATCTTTATCACTGTAGAGCCCCCGGCAATAAGAAAAAGTAATAAGAAGATATATTGCTGGTTCATAACCAGGAATTCCCTGGGATCCACTTCATCATATGTGATGTACAGGAGAAGTACCTTAATGGGCGTAAAAACGGCAACCATTGCCAACAACAGGAGGCAATAGGTCATGAAATTCTTTTGACTTAAAAATTTTGGGATTAGGTAGCCCAGATTAATATATACCACCAGCATATAAAAAGCCAGGTTAATGAATTTGCGCAGGATCTCAAGGAGACTGATACTATTGCCTGGACCTGCAAATAGCATTAGACTGAAAATTATAGTCCAAAAGACAACATGCAGTACCCGCGGCTTGCTGAATAATTGCATCAGCCTGAAGAGAAGATTACGATTGAATAGTTTCGTCACATCGCAAATTTAGCCAGTGAAAGGTTTTAAAGATAGATAATCGTATAGAGGTTAGCTGTTACCTAAAAATTGGCAATATGTCTATGATATTGTCTTAGATTACCTGCAAATCAGGTATTGATCCGGTTTTACAATTTTTCTAATTCTATGGGAATTGTCATCAAATCTTGTGAATTTTGTTTTTTCATGGATCCAGCGCCTAACGAAAGGGGAAGCTGGTAATTAATAATATCTTTCTCTGAATAAATTTTTTTAGAATGTTGAAATATAAGCACAGTGAAGAATATGGACAGCAATCAATAGACGCAATTCAAAAACTTTACGCCGAACTAATTTTGCAAATTGGCGAGAATCCGCTTCGTGACGGGCTGTTGAAAACTCCTGAAAGAGCTGCTAAAGCCATACACTATCTGACACATGGGTATGATCAAAAACCAGCAGAAGTGCTTAGGTCCGCTATGTTTGAAGAGGAGTACAGCGAGATGGTTATTGTAAAAGATATTGAATTGTATTCCATGTGTGAGCATCATCTACTTCCTTTTTTTGGAAAGGCCCACATTGCATATATTCCGAACGGATATATTGTAGGGCTCAGTAAAATTCCACGAGTGGTTGATATTTTCGCGCGAAGACTGCAAGTCCAGGAGAGATTAACGCATGAAGTATTGAACTGTATTGATACCACACTTAAGCCACTCGGTTGCGCTGTTGTAATCGAAGCGAAACACATGTGTATGATGATGCGGGGTGTTCAGAAGCAAAATTCGACTACCACTACTTCTGCCTTTACGGGACAGTTCATGAAAGCAGAAACCCGAACTGAGTTTCTTCATTTAATTTCATCAGACTTAAGTTAGCATTGAAAAAGGCTTATCTATTCCCTGGGCAGGGATCTCAACTGTCCGGCATGGGATCAACACTTTATGAGACGCATCCTGAAATTAGATACCTGTTTGATCAGGCCGATGAAATTCTTGGCTATGGTCTTCGAAATCTCATGTTTCATGGGGCTGAGGAGGAACTAAAACAAACCGTAATTACTCAGCCGGCGGTCTATTTATATAGTTATGCCACATTTAAATCCCAATCTCTTGGAAGTCCGGATGCGGTAGCCGGACACTCTTTAGGAGAGATTACAGCTATAGTCGCTGCTCAGGCGCTTGATTTCGAGACGGGTCTAAAACTTGTTGATGCGCGTGCAAAAGCAATGCAAAGGGCCTGTGAATTAGCACAAAGTACTATGGCCGCCATACTTGGACTGGATGACGAAATTGTTATTCAGATATGTACTGAAACAGAAGGTGTAGTAGTAGCTGCCAATTTTAATTGCCCTGGCCAGGTTGTGATTTCGGGTGAGACAGTCGCAGTGAATTTAGCAGCAGAAGCTTGTAAAAGTGCGGGCGCAAAGCGAGCCATTCTATTGCCGGTCGGGGGAGCATTTCATTCACCTTTGATGGCACCAGCATTTGAACTTTTCTCAAAAGCAATTGAGAATACGCCTTTTCAAAGTCCTGTCATACCCGTATATCAAAATGTTGATGCACAACCTTCAATGGATGCGGTGGAGATAAAGCAAAAGCTCTTGCATCAATTAACCTCATCTGTTTTGTGGACATCGACAATTAAGGAAATGGTGAACAATGGAATTCAAGAATACGTTGAATTTGGAAGTAGAGTATTAGGTGGATTTACAAAAAAAATATATAAAGAAGCCTATGTCACATCGTTTGAGTAATGATGAAGTATGAATTACATACAGGTAGTTTACTTTTGGCAGAGCCCTTTCTGCAGGACGTCAACTTTAGACGTTCAGTGATCCTTTTGACAGACCATAGTGATGATGAAGGGACAGTAGGTTTTATTATCAACAAACCTCTATCCGTAAAAATTTCGGAGTTGGTTGAGGACTTTCCGGAAATCGAAGGCTATGCTTATTATGGTGGCCCAGTCTCAACTAATACCATTCACTACATTCATAATGTCGGAATGTTATTGGAAGGAAGCACTGAACTTTGCCCCGGTGTATTCTGGGGCGGAGAATTTGAAAAGTTAAAATTTCTAATCCTGCATGAGATGGTCAAGCCGGAGAATATTCGGTTTTTTGTTGGGTATGCCGGTTGGTCACCCGGACAGCTCTTGGAAGAAATGAGTACGGGTTCATGGATCACCTCAGAAGTACATGCCAATTATCTTTTCAAATCCAAACCTACAAGGCTTTGGAATCAGGTTCTCCAGCATAAAGGTGATGTGTTTAGTGTGCTGGCCCAATTGCCAGAACCAACGATATTTAATTGAGATTTGATTTTGAAGGGAATTTGGAAACCACTTGCTAAACTTAACTCTGTCATAATCAACTATTTGATTGTTAATAACAATCCATTTTAGGTTTCACCTGTTTTCCCTTCTTTCATAATCGTACCTTTGCGCCCGCAATGCTTTTAGTAAAGGACATCACTACCAAATTCGGGGACAGGACATTATTGGATAATGTTTCTTTTGCCCTCACCTACGGAGAAAAAGTAGCCCTGATCGGGCGCAATGGCTCAGGGAAATCAACATTATTAAAGATTATAGCCGGCTATGCTGAAGCTGATAGCGGAACTATAGACCGCCCGTCAAGTCTTGCTTATCTGAAACAGGAAATTTCGATTGATCCAAGTTTAACTGTAATCCAGGCTGCTTACTCTGCTTTTGACAAAGTCAGTGAAATAAATAATGAAATTGAAAAAGCTACGGATGCTCTACAGACAAGCACAGAAGATGATGACATCATGCATCTCAGTCAGCGCGTAAGTGAATTGTATGGAGAACTGGATCACTTAGGTGCTGAAACAATAGAAGGGGATATTGAGAAGGTACTGAAAGGCCTGGGTTTTGAAGACTCTATGTTCAAAATGGAGATTGGCAAATTATCGGGTGGTTGGCAGATGAGGGTTGAGTTAGCGAAATTACTATTGAGCCGTCCCGATTATATTTTGTTGGATGAGCCTACGAATCACCTGGATATGCCCTCTATCATTTGGTTGGAGAAGTATCTGAAAGCATCCTCAACTGGAATTCTTTTAGTATCACACGATAAAAGGTTTTTGGATCAATTAACCGATCGTACGATAGAAATTTCGCTTGGTAGAATTTGGGATTTGCCCTTACCCTATTCCAGATTTATGGAGGAGCGCACCAAGCTCCGCGAAATACAGTTTGCTTCTTTCCAAAACCAACAAAAAGATATTGAGAGAAAAGAGCGCCTGATTGAGCGATTCCGTGCCAAAGCTTCCAAAGCAAGTATGGCTAAGTCATTGGAGAAGCAACTCGATAAAGTAGAATTGATTGAATTGGAAGACGAGGATACTTCAGTCATGAAGGTTAGGTTTCCGGTTTTAGATAGGGCTCCAAGATTAATGGTACATATCCACAATCTTTCCAAGCACTATGGGCATAAAGAAGTTTTAAAACATGTCCATTTTGATCTTGAACGACAGGAAAAAATCGCTTTTGTTGGTCAGAATGGGCAGGGAAAATCCACTCTTGCAAAATTGATAGCCGGACAGCTTATAGCTAGTTCAGGTAAGGTGGAAATCAATGAGAAAGTAATGACAGGTTATTATGCTCAGAATCAGACTGAGTTATTTGACCCAACAAAGACCGTATTGCAGACTATCGAAAGTCAAGCTGCACCAGAAGTTCGACCCAGAGTCAGGGCAATACTTGGTTCCTTCCTATTTAGTGGTGAGGACTCAGGCAAAAAAGTTTCTGTTTTATCAGGAGGTGAGCGGGCACGACTTGCTTTAGCCTGCATGATATTGTCTCAAACAAATCTTCTGATTATGGATGAGCCAACACATCACCTTGATATCCAGGCGAAACAAAGGCTTAAGGATGCATTGAATGATTATCCTGGGGCACTTATTATTATCTCACACGATCGTGACTTCCTAACTAAACTTACCTCCAGGACCATTGAGTTTTCTGGCGGTCAGATAAAAGAATATCTGGGCGACATTGATGAGATGTTAATCAAGAAAGGAATTGAAAACCTGGATGCGTTAACCAAGACACAGCCATCTGCCGGGAATTCAAAAATCGTAGAAAAGCCAAAAGAACAATTTTCCAAAGCAGAGAATGGTGCCCCTCAAATTAGCGCACAGGATAAAAAGAATTACCAGAAAAGATTTACGCAAGTGGAAAACGAAATAGGCAGTTGTGAAACATTTCTAAAAGAAAAAGAAATTCAGTTAGCGGATCCTGAGTTTTATACTTCTCCTCTGTTCAAGGTTGAAGTACAGAAATATGAAAGTAAAAAACAGGAACTTGGGAAGTTGATGGAAGAGTGGGGCACTCTGGCAGAAAAATTAGGTAACAATTAATTTAGGTCAGGCATTCTTATCGCTTGCGAACAAAAAAAAATGCCGGTATCACCCTTTGATGACCCCGGCAAGTCTCACCCCTTTATTAATCTTTGATTCAGAATTTATAAAAACTCTGTCTCTGTAGTTATTTTTTGTGATCGTTTAACTTTCTTTCTGCGATCAACAGTGCAAAGATGATACTATCGATTCCGATAAACATGGACAGAAACACCCAATTTTATATTTCAGGGTTTACCCTTATTGGATAGAGATCCGTTCTAAAAATGCTTTCTCACCATCCTGAATCTTGAGGTAGAATATCCCAGTTAACCATGAAGGGAATTTAATTTCAATACCATTTGCATCTGCCGTGAGAATGGGTAAATCAATTTTCATATCAACCTTATGAAAATTAAAAAGGTCGGCCCATAGATCCACCTGACCTTCATTTCGAGGGTATTCAAGAAATAGAGATTTCATGTGTGTACTTCGCCTGATCAGGAGGGATCCGACATTAGACATCAGTTTCATGGAATTGGGTCTGCATATATCTCTAAAGATCTATCTAATAAAAAGCTAATATCACATGGTTTACCCTGAAAATAATTTGTAGGCCTCGATTTACTGTTTTTGTAATTCTTCGTTCTTTCTCTTCAGATAAAAGTAAGTCTCATGTTGGGATCGAATAGATAAATCTGCTGTGTTCAGATTATATTCATTGATTCGATTATAAGTAAGAGATCTTGACTTTATATTATCACTGAGCTGAATATTGAGAATGTCTTTTATTTCTGCAATTATATTTTTGTCATAAAGCGGGAAACTTGTTTCAATTCGAAATGAAAGATTTCGTTCCATCCAGTCAGCTGATGACAGATAGACTTTTTCATCACCACCATGATGGAAAATAAATATTCGACTATGTTCCAGAAACCTGTCCACTATACTGAAGGCAGTAATATTCTCACTCAGATTTTTCTTACCGGCCATCAGGCAACAAATCCCTCTTATATTTAATTGAATTTTTACTCCTGCCTGGCTGGCTTCATATAGTTTCTCAATCATTTCTTCATCCTGAAGACTATTGAGTTTAAGTATGATCAAGCCTTTTCTGCCGGCCTTCGCTTCTTCGATTTCAAAATCAATTAATTGCGTAAGTGATTTTCTTAAATTAAACTGACCTACCAGCAGATTCTTAAAATCTTCATTTGGTAACTTGACCGTTTCTAAAAAAGAAAAGATACGCGCTACTTCACTCGTAATTCTATGGTCGGCAGTAAACAATCCCAAATCACTATAGATCTTTGCGGTGACTTCATGAAAATTTCCCGTGCTTAGGTAGGTATATAGTTGCGGCACACCTTTTTCAATTCTGCGAACTAAAGCAATTTTGCTGTGTACTTTAAGACCGGGAAAACTATACCGTACTACAATACCAGCCTTTTCTAACTGCTCCCCCCATCGCAGGTTCGCTTCCTCATCAAACCTTGCTTTCACTTCAATAAATGCATAAACTTGTTTGCCGGATTTTACGGCATTGATCAGTGCATCCATTATTCGGCTGTTGGGAGCTACCCGATATTGAATAATTTTTATGTGCGTGACATTCGGATCCCTGGCTGCGTGTTCGAAGAACTGGATAACGGGCTTATACGTATGATAGGGTGGATGAATTAGGTGATCACCATCGCGAATCACATCAAAGACAGATTCTTGATCCGCAAGTGGTGCATAGTCCATTGGCGGCAGGGCCATATCTTTTAAATTATTCATTCCATAAGAAGGGAATCTGAAAAAATCAAAATTGTTATGATATCTCCCTTCAGGAAAGAGCCCTAGTTTTTCGACCCCAAGCACATTTGTCAAATAGTGTAAGAACTGTGTCGGGATTGTTTTGTCATACACGAGTCTGCTGGCAGGACCAACATCACGTTTTAATAAACTGGTTTTGATCTTTTTGACAAGATCTCCCTGATATTCATCATCGATGTATAGTTCCCCATCCCTGGTTAATTTAATGGAATATGTATTCAGAATTTGATAGCCGGGGAAAAGCCACATCACACTATGACGAACGATATCATCTAGCATGATAAGTTCATGGCCGTATTTATTAGGTGGCAACTCGACAAATCGAGGCAGATGATCCGATGGAATTTTAATGATTCCGTAATGCTGCTGATTGGAATTATCATCTTTATCCTTCATGACAATCGCCAGATACAGAGCTGCATTATTGAGGAAGGGTCGAATCTTTTCTTTTACCAATAAAACAGGCTGAACGAAGGGTAATAGATTTTCCTGAAAAAATGTATCTACATAGGCTTCTTGTTCTTGCGTTAATTCTTCGCGAAGCACAAGATGAATTCCATTCCGTTTTAATTCCGGAACAATTTGTTTACTGAAGATTTCGCCAAACTCAATAGCCTGATCACTTACGATTTTCTGAATTTTTAGTAAAACTGTTTCAGGGTCAAAGTCTAACTGCTTCATGGTTTTCTTCCCTAGCTGGAGAAGGTTCCTGTGATTAGCCACTCGAACTCTGAAAAATTCATCCAGGTTACTAC
>JAYUXX010000238.1:0-10381 GCA_043752765.1 Saprospiraceae bacterium
GAGGGTCCGGAGACATGGTCGCCTCATTCGGTAGTTGCGCATTTAATATTTGGTGAGAAGACGGATTGGATACCGCGAATGGAGATTATACTGGGCAATGCGGATGACAAACGATTTACACCATTTGATCGTTCAGGTCATTTTCCGCTTGCAACTGGTAGATCCATAGAAATCTCTACTAAATCAATTCGAACAATTACGAAAGGAAAATATTGCAACGCATTCTGCCACTCAGATTACTGCTGAAGATTTTTTATTGACTGGGATTCATCCTGTATTTGGACCTGTGTCACTCGCACAATTGCTTTCTGCATGGTTAGCATGACATGACTCACATCGCTCAAATCTCAAGAGTAATCGCGAAGCAATACAATGAAGAAGTGGGACCGTGGGTTGAATTCATGGGTGTATTAAAAAATTAAAATTGAGGTATTATCTTTTTACAACAAAAATCATGTTGTGATAGAAGGCAATTGATTCTATGTCGGTTTCTATTATTGGATGAATGAGTTCTTCCTTGATCCAATCTTGCTGGTTCACTTCATGCACGCGACCAATAAAATAGTTCATCGCAGAATGAACAGTTTCCCTCTCACCTGTACTCCCTTCAAATTTTGACCGATAAGATGTCTGCGTGTCTTCAATCACATAAATTCCACCTGGTGACATCAATGGAAATAATGTTTTAAAACTCGTAAGGATATGGGATTGCATGTGACTACCATCATCTATGATAATATCAAAAGGTCCTTCAATTTTTGAAATTTCCTGAAGGAATGCCTCATCTGATTGATCCCCCTGGTAAATGTTGATTCGATGTTCACGCAACGCAGATTTATCACAGAGATCAATTCCGGCGATGGTGCCTTTCTGGAAATAACTTTTCCACATACGAAGTGAATTGCCACCCAGCAGCGGCTTGTCATATCCACCCACGCCAATCTCTAATAATCGAATTGGCTTATTTCTAAGTGGAGCGAACCACTGCTGGTAATGAGGTGTATAGAAATGAAATCCCCATTTATCAGTCTTGTAAATTCTAGCTAATTGGGTAAGATTATCCCCCGACCACCAGACTAAACATTCTTCTCTTAATCGTTTTATAATCCAGTATATGTTCCAGGGTAAAATGGATCTGACTTTGTCCTTCCATGAAGAAGATGTGATCATCTTTTGGTATCGTCTTCTTTCAACAGAGATGATATCCGGTAATCTTCACGATCATATTTTCCGAAAAACAAATGTCTCTTCTCCATCAGGTCTTTGTCCATCAGAAGTGCCAGTGGTTTTAAAATATCTATTTGCTCCGCAACAAGTTTTAATACAGCACACGTCGGAATAGCAAGCACGATACCACCAATTCCCAATAGTGATCCCATGACCACAACGGCGACTAAGGCAAAGAACGGATTGATCTTTACGCTGGAACCTACGATCTTGGGTGTAATGAAATTTCCTTCAAGCTGTTGAATGATCACATACATCCCCACCACAGCCCAAGGCTGCCAGGGCTCACCTGTTGCCATGGCATAAAGAAATGGAAGTGTACCCCCTAATGTGGTTCCGATGTAAGGTATGATCACAAGGCAGGCAGCCAGAACTCCCCAAAAGATAGCATACTTGACACCAATGATAAGGAGGCCTATACAATTGAGCGCAGCCAGTATGATCACAACCGTTACCATACCTCTCAGATATTGCTGGATCAGATGGACAGTTTCAATCAGGATAATACCGAGTTCTTCTCTTTTATCCTTAGCAAACTGGATCATGAAAAAATCTTTAAACGCTTCTTTGTAGATGAGAATGAAGACCGTGTAGATCATTGTGAGGAGAGCGTTGAAAATAAAACCTGCTACATCACTCAACCCTGCGCCAATAAATCTCACGGGTGCCTCCAGGATCTTACCCATCGTTCGGTCTAATGATTCCTGGTCTGCGGGAACTTCAACATAAGGAACATTTTTATCTACGAAGGCAAGAAGCTGCTGAATACCATCCTTCAGCTGATCCTGGATAGACGTCATGTCACCAATAATATGGATAAGCTGATTGCCGAAAACAAATAATAGTCCACCTATAGTACCTGTAACAATCAAAAGTGTACACAGGATAGAAACAAATTTAGACCGAACTCGCTTGTAGATCCGTTTCTCCAAGGGCATGAGCAGAAAACTAAAAAATATCGCAAAGAAGATAGGAAATAGTAAGCTCTTTCCGGATATCAACAGATAGCCCAACCCGATAATGATTACTAATAGATATGCTAAATTTCTAAGCCACTGCATAGTTTTTCCGTCCTTTGTAAATAGAATGGTGAAATTTACGCATTATCTGGTCACTCGATTTAATGTTCCGGTAGAAAATTGGGGCACCGATAAGTCAGGTCAGATAACACTTGACGATGTATGGCTAAAACATCGGATTGAATTATTCCTGCGTTACTGTGTTCCCACAGTTGCGGCCCAATCAGAAAAAAATTTTACCTGGTTAATTTATTGCGATACGGATACAAATGCTGATGTTCGATTGACAATTGAAAATTCAATTCAATCAATTCCTACGGCTTCTATTCGATTTGCTTCCACTTTTAATCAATTGTTGGTTGACCTTAAGGAAGTAATGTTTAATACCGCTTCTACTTTCCTCATCACCTCGCGCTTAGATAATGATGACGGCCTTGGAAAAAACTACATAAAATATGTCCAGGCACATTTTAGAGAAGCAGACAATCTGCTGCTTAACCTGGGAAGTGGTATTGTATTTGACGTCAACGAGAATGTCCTGACACAAATAAGATTAGCGCCGAATAATCATTATACAAGTCTTGTTGAAAAAAGAAAAAACGCAGACACTCTACTGACCGTTTTTGGATTTCCCCACGATAATCCGCCAGGCTATTTACAAATAATTAATATTCCTGCTGCATACGCCTGGCTTAAAATAATCCACGAAAGGAATGTAAAAAGCCGTCTCAAAGGAAGGCCGATCCTAAAGTTCAATAGTGATGCGTTTGAAGTGATTGATAAAAAATATTTCACAATCTCAATTTTCAATACCCTTAGATATATACTTACCCGGAGTTTGGAGAAAATAAAACGAAATAACTAGTTTGCCTCCTTCATTAGCCATTTATATTTTCCCAATACTCTTTTGGAGCATCAGGCGTACGCCCAGTCTTATAAAAATCTCCAGGAAAAACTTCTATTTCTGCGGCATGCTGAATAAAATCACTTTTTGCTAAATTACATTGAGGGATGCATTAATAGCAAACCTGCATTTGCATCGATTATCCATGTACTGCATCTATGACTAGGATAGAATTTAAACGATTATAATCATCTTAGGACTTCATGTACAGTAGTCAAAAATAAAATTCTTGATACATTTACCTTTCTCTAACCTGGACGCACTTGACAAAAGTTTTTTGCATTGGATTTCATAAGACCGGTACCAATTCAATTGGCGAGGCGCTTGCCATATTAGGTTATCGTGTTTGTGGTGTAAGACATGACCTCATTCCTGCTGTCAAAGCATCAGATGATTTGAAGCTAATGGAAGTCATCGATACATATGAAGCTTTTAAGGATAATCCCTGGCCAATCCTTTTTAAAAAGCTAGACGTTCTATATCCCGGAAGTAAATTCATCCTCACACTTCGGGATGAAACAAGTTGGATCCATTCTGTTGTCAACCATTTTGGAACTACGCCTTCGGATATGATTTCTTTAATCTATGGCATGCCGTTCCCAAAGGAAAATGAATCTTTATTTATACAACGATTGCGAAGCCACAATGATGAAGTTGTACAACATTTCGCAGATCGTCCGCAGGATCTATTAACGCTTCATCTGGATGAACCTAAACCATGGGAGAAAATATGTGAATTCCTTGAGGCCCCCATTCCTGATGTTACATTTCCGCATGTTAATAAGGGTGCCTATACCTTACTGGAAAAATGGCGGAAAAATATCTTACGAAGTATTCGGGGGAGAGTCCGGTCGTTTCGAAATCCGGATTCGCGTTAAAGGTCTTTCGATAAGCGAATACGTAATGATGGATAAAATCAAGGTAACGCCCAGGAAAAAATAAATTTTTAATGCATCCGGAATATAGATCAACTCTTCTCTTAAAAAGAAAATTACAGGCATGTGGAAAAGATAAATACTAAAACTTATCACTCCGATAAAGCGTAATATTTTATTTTCTAAAAAGGAGCGGAATAATCCCTTGTCATAAAGAGCGGCAAATAACATGACTCCGCATAGGACAGCATATATGATCATGACTTTTCGGCCATTGTTGCTATTGCTGATACCAAACCAGTCGCCCATATAATTTGGGTTCATGATCAAACACAATATCAGCGCAACAAAACCGAAAGCACCGAGCAGCTTCCCCCATCGCCTGATCAACGCGGGAAAATCGACAAGAATATGATTGATCGCAAGGAAGGTTCCAGTGAGAAAAACAATTAAGTACTTAAGTGTGGAAATTTTATGGAAGTCCAGAAGGGTATCTAAAACCAAGGCGGCTGAACTCAGGAAAATAAATAAAATGATAATCTTCTTCATATCCCATTTTAAAAATCGATGGCATATCCAAAGTATGATTGGGGACATTAAATAAAATTTGAACTCTACCGGAATAGACCAAAAGACTCCCATACCTTTTAAAAGTAAAAGATGCTTGACGACATCCAGCCCGTTCACAATGGTGGTCATTACACCTGTCTTTGAGGCCATCCAAAAGAATAATAACGAGACAATAAATAAGGGATAAATGCGCAAAAATCTTCTCACAAAGTATCGCTTCCAGAAAAAAGTGTCGGCTTTGGCGTTCATCATGGCTAATGAAATCTGCCTGTCCAACAAAAACGCAGACAACACATAAAAAAGATAGACACCACCTTTTCCTATACCATTGAAAGCTATTGCTTCATGGAAATAAATGCTATTGTTGCTGGAGTGAGATAACAATACAAGAATAACAGCGATACCTCTCAGCCCATCCAATGACCTGAGATGGTCTTCTTTATGATCATTAAAAAAGAACCAACCCTGAAATTTATTCATCATGGAATTTAGCGCAGTATCACCAACTTTCCCCAACCTTTTTTAAAGAAGGTATCATCGTCCTTTGTCTCGTAACGATCGAAGTCTTCAAGGTCTTCATTCTTTACGATCATTCTGTAGATGTACGTACCTGCCGCCAATCTTCCGCCAGTTTCATCTGTTCCATCCCAGACATAATCCGTCATGTGTGTTCCTACCGCCAGAGGTCCCAATTCATCCTGCGTGATCTCTCTCACAATTCTACCAGAGATTGACATCACTTGAATTTTATAGTACGTTGGAGAGCCAGAACCTGTCAATGTATACACAAACCTTGTAGCTGTGCTGAATGGATTCGGATAATTATAGAGATGAGAAACCGACTCAGCATTAATTACTTCAAAAGAAATAAGGTAGTCATTGTCACCGGCAAAGTTGCCTGATGCGTCCTTTGCTTTCACCTGTAATGTATAGACACCGTCTTCAAGCAATTCCGGTCTCAGCTCAATGGACGCAATGTTTTGTCCAGATGCTGATGCCTGATTAAACTGCACCCAATCTTCAGCAAGTGAAATTTGTTGCGGTTCAAAATCAGATGGATATTCAAGGAAAATAGCAAATGAACTTGTATCCTCAAGTCTTAGAAATTCATTTTCATCGTGCAACTGGATTACAATGACAGGCTTTGAGGCTACAAGGTCACCATCAAGTATATGATGACCATCAAACGTTACATCAAGTATAGGATTAAGTCCGTCACCTTCTATGTAAAGAGGAAGGATCCCAATATTATTCGTATAATTTGTTTCGTTTACGGTCTGACCGGGATTTACATCCATAAGGACGCGATAATGACCTGCCAGATCTGATGTTGATTTCTGAAATTCAACAAGTGCTGATGAATGCGGGGCTAATTGAGTGACTACATCATTCAATTGCTCTGTTGTATTGTCCTCACTAATGATTCGAAGTGATATCGGCAAAGAGTCTACCATATAATCACTCACGTTTTCTATATAGGTGCTTAGCTTCATGGTTTCACCCTGTGTAAGACTATCCGACTGGTACACAAACCCAACATCAGGATTGATAATAATTTCCGGATATCCATTAAATAAAACTCTCCAGTAAAAAATATCCGATGGATCAAACTGAACACTATCAGATGTAGTTAATGCTAATTGCATGTAAGGATATTGATTGGCATCAACAGCGCTAATACTTGTATCTCCATCTGTAAGATTATGAGAAATCCAAAGCGTATCTGTCAGATTTTTATTCAATGCCCAGGCGGCTAATACATTTTCCCCTGCAGTATCCAACATGGATTCAATTTGACTCTGAATTGAAAACCATCTTGAAGACGGACCGATGAGATCCGAAATATGTGTTCCTGCTGAAAGCGATGCACCGCCTTCAAAACTAATGGATATCACATCACCAACATTTGCTGCAAGTTCTTCCTGTACAGGCCCTCTATCTTTTTGAAACAAGACGATGTAAGGCCTGCTTCCTGTAGTAGCTAAAGATCGTATTGTCGAGGTGGGAACCTGGCTTTCTATAACTGAAAAAATACTTTTTCCAAAATTCGTTTCGTCTTCAGCCCATTCTTCAGGTTGAAAATCAGCGAAGCCATCATGCAGATAAGTATAAAAGAATACATAATAGCCTGAGGGAATAATATTCTCAATCAGGTTAAGCATATTCTGACGGCTCTCAGGTTCAGTAAGATTATAAGCAAAACCTTCCATCGGAATCGTAAGCCCTGACGAACCATATAATCCTCCTGCAGGATTCATTAGATAATCTCCGGTTACGGAATCTATAGCAACTACGAATCCATGCACATCCCTGTTTCTAAAAGCTGATGATAATTTAGCATTAAACTTTCCATCTTCATAAAACAACGGAACTAATCCAAGCGCAACATCATGATACCGATTGACCATTCTGAAATTTTTTCCTTTGCGGTCAAATACAAAACTTTGCTTTGAACTGTCCGGTAACAGCTGTGAAAGCGTATTGTCCGTCAGCTGATAGAAATGTGATTGATTCCACCCGCTCTGTGTTCCCGGCTTGTAGATGAATGATCTGCGACTCCACAAATAAGCTTGTTCGGGTGAAATACTATCTGCACTTACGCGCCAGTAATAAACCCTGTCAGCTACATAATCAAATTGGGGTGACCATTTTAAAGTTGCCGAATGATCAATAAATCTTTCTCTCAGTAATGATGGACTATTAAACAATGCAGTTGTATCCATTTCAAGAACAATGTCCTGGCGTTTTACAAACGAATTACTGCTGGTCGCAACTAATTCCGGCAACGTAGATGTTACGATACCAAAATCAGGAGGGTAAACTGCAGAAACAACATTGTCAACTACAAAAAATTCAATGCCTTCGACATTGAGATTGTCTCTCAACTGGTTGTTAGACTCTGCATCAGGTGCAGGTAATTCAGGAATCAGATTGTCCGGATCCAATGTTATGAGTAACCTAAAAGCACCTGCCTTTCCTTCGGTTTGTAAGGGAAGCCTTACGGTGACTATTGATTCATATGTATCAGCAAAAATTTGCGCTTCAGCAACCTGAGTGACCTGGCCATCCGGACGTTTGATGTGTGTAGTGTATCCAACATCCTGTCGTAAGTTCCTTCCAATGTTGGCAATCGAAAAAGTGATATCAAAACTATCGAGCTTTACGCTTAACACATCCGGTGAGATTGAAACCGAACTACGATCTACTAAATAATCCGGCCCGGGCATTGGATGGAATTTTAATGCTGGGTCTCCCTGAAACGTTTGTTGCTCCAGTAAGTAGCGATACTGGTTAGAACCCGTTAATTCAGGATTTACAAAATTACCCACCGCTCTAAGCCCGTATAAAACTGAAGCTCCGGCTGTATTACCATAACCTACATTTCCGATATAGTCGTACCAGGGTCGAGCCCAATTCGTCAATGCAGATGCAAACTGCGAACCTGATCCGGAGATAAAAGCAATCGCACCTTCATTGGGGATCTGTACATAGTTATCACTTAAGCTAAACAGTGTTCCGTGAATCTGACCGGCACTGCAACCCATTGCGCTGAAGAATGGATAGCGTCCTGCATTATTCCATTCAGATGGATCGTTAATATTGAATTCAAATGTGCTGGCGGCTGAATGACCTAGATAATTGATGATCCCGCAACCTTCGTTCAAAAGTTTTAATATCTGCGCAGATTGAGACTCTCCGATAATGTCAGTTGATTCTTTCTGGAAAAAATGAACCTTGGCTCCATAGTCTGAGGTAGCCAGATCATTTCCCAGTGAATTCAATACGGCTTTAAAATCATTTTGCTCAATGGCTGATTTTCCTCCACCGAGATGCATTACATTTTTAATCCATTCTTTCGCAGCAATCGTCTGCTCTGCAAACCGGGCCTCATCGTGTTCCTTTACTTTAGCCAGGTAATTCGTAACTCCCTGAGCTTCTACGATAGCGAGTCGGGCGATTGGAAACCTGGGAACAAGATCCCAAACTGTGCCTGCCAAAAGATTATCTGAACCTGGTCTTCCAAAAGTGGGCACAAAAAAACCTTCTTCCCAACTTCCGTTTTCATATCGGGAGCGATTGTATTCAATAGCACGCCCAACGACGAAAATCATTTTGGCCGAGGGCCAGGTACGATCAAAAAAATCTACAAAATTGCGGACTGCTTGTGGATGTTTTTCGATTCCGTAGCCGAACTGATCATAGAGATCGAGGATCGAATATGATTTGGCACGATATGATCCACCGGCAACTGAAGCACGATATTGAACAAACTCACTTCCTGTACCAATTTCCATTAGATCAGGATGCGTGATGACAATGTACTCGGTATCATCACCCGAATAATCGGTAAAAACTTTTTGTGTAAGCGTCGGGATAAATTGAATACCTGAAACCGGATCAATAATTTCAAGTCTAAGATTTTCCTGTATTTCCGGCCATTTAAATTCAACGTTATTCAGTACGTCGATAGAAGCAACCATTCGATTCTTCCCATCATAACTATAGACAATGGGTTGCACGCCCTGATGAGGAAATCCGGAAAGTATCAGATGTTGATCACCTGAACTTCCTGACAAAATAATTGATGCGGAAGACAAAGCCGGTAAGGTTGGACTTCTTGCATAGGTCAAATCTATGGTTGCCAATGTATGCCTGCTCATAACACTCTCTGCCGTAATGATCAGTTGATTGTCATCCGTCAATAAGCTCGCGGGAACAGTGTATGTATTATCACTGATTTGCAGATCAGTTAAATTGATGATCCCAAGTTCCTGGTTATTTAGCGTGACCCGTAATGTATGCGTTCCATAATTAGACGATGCAATTCTTACATGCAATAGAGCATCCGGTCCGCCCGGGAAGCGATTTAAAGCTGGGATCTGTGTAGTGCTAATATTTTCATTGAGTTTGCTGAAGCCTTCCGTATGCATGTAACTTGAATAGGAAACTGATCCACCACCCGCAACAGGGAAATATGGATCATTCAATTGGTCATGAAAGTTGATCGATTCTTTATGCAGATAAAATGCTTCCTGAGCAGGTGGGTTTGAAAGATCGTTAGCAATTGAATTTACGCGAACAGGGATTTCTGTTCCTTGCGTTGTCAGATAATACGCATTCTTGTCTGAGTATAAACTGTGATCAGGATTCAGCATGTCCTGAGCTGGCCTTCTATAGAGATATTGATCTAATTCTCCGCGGTTTTTATATCCATAAAATTCTACGAAGTCATTGGAGCTAAACGTACCATTGGTAGAGACAAATAAAGGGACCTGTTGTCCCATGTTGAACAAACGGATGTTTCCACCTGCTATGTCATCCGGGCTAATTCCTGCAGCTTCAAGCGTTTGAGTTGAGATCCTGTATACACCATCTTGTTTCAGGACAAACTTATAATAAGATTCATCGTACTTGATCCATTCGTTTCCAACCAGGGTGTCCTGTCCGACTACCATCTGGCTGTAGGAAAATTGAAAAGAAATGAAGAAAAGGAATAGGCTTATGTATGTTCTTAGTCCCATTAATGTTCGGGTTAAATGAAAGTCTTGAGATGGTTAGTAAAGTTAGGTTTTTCAGGCTTAAAAAGCCAATAAAAGGAGGCCTGGTTCCCCGTCTGGCATTCAATTAGGCACTTATTAACTCCATGATCACTTCTGCCAGTGCCTTAGGTTGGTCAGCATGGACCCAATGTCCCGCGTTGGGTATGGTAATAAGCCGGGCTGCAGGAAAGATGTTATGAATTTGATTCCAATCTTCATCAATGACAGATTTTGATAAATCTCCTC
>JAYUXX010000239.1:0-4354 GCA_043752765.1 Saprospiraceae bacterium
CTTTGATGCAGATATGAAGGCGGGATGGATTAAAGTCGATACGTTCTCTTATAAAGGTTTCGCAGAAGAAATGGGAATGGGAATGTCTCCGGACAGCGTCACAAGTGGAGAAGATATAGGGATGATGGAAATGGTGTTCGGAAATAGTAAATTAAAATCAGTCATCTACGTTCCGGGGGAAGTACTTTCCTGTTCCAATCCTGATGCTATATTGACCAAAGACAACAAAGTCATCATTGAATATCCGATGATGGATGTTATCCGAAAAGGGAAGGTGGATGGATTCACAGTTTACTTTAAACCTTAGAAATAAAGTTTAGCTCTCGCTTCAGCATCCAACATCATCTTTCCAAAAAATAAGAAGTCAAGAGAATGTTTCCCTGGTCCTGTAATGAACAGAGTCAGATAAGGGACGAGGTAAAGTAATGCGAGTTCTTTATCAGCAAAGGGCCTGTCGACAAGAACCATAAACACGGCAACAAGCATAGCGATCATCAAGGGGATCAGGATCAGTCGAGTACCAATTCCAAGAATCAGGAGAATTGAACAGAAAAACTCTGCGATCACAGTTAGTAATAACGAAAGCTCACTTCCCAGTCCAAGAAAATTATAAAAGTCGTCCGGATTAGTCCGAAGCTGTTCGAGTTTGCTCCACCCATGTGGAATCATTAATAAACTGATTCCCACTCTTAAAATCAAAAGACCCAAATCCACAGTCCTGCTGTGGGCGGTAACCAGAAAAAACCGGGAAATTCGTGTCATTCGTAGTTTAACGATTAAGTAACAGGGCTTGTTTACATAGTTGGCACAAATATTGTCATATTAAATAAATATTTAATATGTTTGTACTAATTATTATCCCATGATGCTGTTTATCTTCCTATTGTTGATACTCTTATGTATCGGCGGTGAATATGTTTCAAAAGCATAGACACTTTAAAATCATCTCGTCCGTAGTATAGTTTGTAATTCATTCAGATGGGTTATCGTGTAATCAGGTTGCTTATCCAGATGACACACTTCCATTCCAGGATTATACCAGCAGGTCCTATAGCCGAATGCATCAGCACCCGATATATCTGCAGTGAGGCTATCACCAACAACAAGTACTTTGGCTTTGTCCGGACTTCCTATTTGGTCATGCACGTAATTGAAATACCCAAAGTGAGGTTTGGAATGTCCAATTTCACCGGCAATGACAATTACATCAAAGCGATGCTGCCATCCTATCTTCTCTAATCGGGGTCGTTGAACTTCACGCATGCCATTCGTTATGTAGCCAAGCTTTACATGCCCGTGAAGAATGTCCATCATTTGTTCAGCTCCCGGCATTAGGTATGGCTTATCGCCCAGAAGGTGTAAATAATTTTGTTGTGTAGCTATAGGATCCAGGTCAAGCGCCCTAAATTCAAAATACCGGCGAAACCGTTCATACACAAGTGTATCCCGGTTTATAATCCCCTGCTCATGTTCTCTCCAGCATTGTACGTTGATTTTTTTATAATCTGCATACATGCCCTCCTGCCATTCTACACCATGGTGGCCCAGTACCTCAGACAACGCTTCTTCACTGGCTTTATCGAAATCAAAGATAGTGTGATCCGCATCCAATAAAACCCAATGATATTTGCCCATAGTGACCAAAGATACCTTTCTCCAAATCTTATCTTAGCGGGGTGAATTATTATACAAGTCTATTCTTTGTTGTTGCATTAGCAATGACGTGGCCTCAGTGGGAAATGTATATTCCCTTATGTGGCACAGAAATAAAACTGGCTGTTCAGGGGGAAGATGACTCCCCGGTACTCCTTTACAATATGCATGACAACGAGAATACGTCAGCAGTAGCGGGACGAATCATATCGATGCAATATGGACAGCAGTATTATGAACTTGTCCACACCGGAGACAGGTTTATTGGATTTACAGATACGGATGATTCCTTGTTTATAGACCCCAACCGAATCTATACCGATGCGGGTATTTGGCAGCAACTCGCCAAAAATAAAAATGCAGATACACTTTTATTTCAGGCGATTGCGGAATGGAGAGACTCTTTACTTTCTATACTCAGGATTCATGAACGTACACTTGTCATAGCACTGCATAACAACACGAATCGGTTTTACAGCCTTTCCAGCTATACGGAAGGTGGAGAATACGAGAATGAAGCAGATTCCACATACCAGGGCAGGATTCGGGATATGGATGATTTTTATTTTGTTACCGACCCGGATATTTTCAGACGCCTCTCAACAGGCAGGTATCATGTTGTCCTCCAGGCTAATGAAACCATGACGGATGATGGCAGTTTGTCCGTCTACTGTGGCCAATTGGGGATTCCATACATCAATGTAGAAGCCCAGCACAATCATCTTGTTCGCCAGATCAAGATGCTCATATTTGCTTTTGATAAGCTGAAAGGTCACGGGTTATAGCTTCCTAAAAAACAATTTAGGTTCGAACCACTTTATTATCCATCTCATACAATCGCCAGTTTGGGATTTTACCTTTCAAATATCTTCACTCGGCACTCCCAATCCGCCTTTTTAGGCAATTTTCAATGAAATTAGTCGAAAATCCTTTGATTTTGACTTAGGTAAGTGATATGTTTGTGATATCATTTTAATATCAAATACAAAAACCATGGAAAAACAAACTAAACCTCTATCAGGCTATCTTTTCCTTTTTATTCTTTTGGCAATATTTGCGGGAGGTCTTTACAGCCTTTTTAATGGCTTCCACTTCCTAATTTCTGGGTTGTCCCTCTTTCTTTTTATCATGATTCTCCCAGGCTTTTTCTACTTAAGCCCGAATGAGTCAAGAGTCCTGACCTTATTTGGGAAATATATTGGAACCGTAAAAGACAACGGATTCTTCTGGGCTAACCCTTTTTTTGGAAAAAGGAGCATCTCCCTTAGAGCGCGAAATTTTGAAAGCGAGAAGGTAAAAGTGAATGATAAACGAGGAAATCCGATCATGATCAGCGTAATCACTGTCTGGAGAGTCCGGGATACGTATAAAGCCGCATTTGAAGTAGACGACTATGCCAATTTCGTAAAGCTCCAAAGCGACTCAGCTGTCCGAAATCTTGCAGGACTTTACTCTTATGACACCTTTGATGATCATCAACAGGAAATTACCCTTCGGTCAGGTTTGGGAGAAATTAATGACGCACTGGAAAACGCACTATCTGAACGATTGTCAATAGCCGGTATTGAAGTCATGGAAGCCCGGATCGGTTATCTGGCATACGCAGAAGAGATTGCTGCAGCCATGTTAAAACGGCAGCAGGCCGAAGCTATAGTCGCAGCCCGGTTCAAAATCGTAGAAGGCGCTGTCAGCATGGTAGAAATGGCCCTTAATGATTTATCGGGGAAGCAAATCGTAGAGCTTGATGAAGAAAGAAAAGCAGCCATGGTCAGCAATCTGATGATTGTACTCTGTAGCGATAAAGATGTCCATCCGGTAATCAATACAGGATCTTTGTATAACTAATCAGCGAAGCGAATCTGCTCAACTACCATTATCAACTGCACTTCACTCCGTATAAAACAATAGTCCTTCAAATTCAATTCATTTCTTCCGTACGGATACAATCCACATTTGACTTTTATGAAGAAAAAATTTGTTCTACGCATTGACGAAGACGTCTACAACGCGCTCGAGAAATGGGCCGCAGACGAATTCCGTAGTGCCAATGGGCAAATTGAATGGCTATTGGTTCATCAATTAAAACTTCACGGGAGATATAAAAATCTAAAACATAAAGGTTTAAAAGACGATGTTCCACAAGATAAAAATGATGAATAACGGATAAGCAATAAATCCTAAGTTGAACATCGCTCAAACAACTGATCATAGAACAAAAAAAAAGCATCAACTGGTTAAGTTGATGCCTTATAAAAGGAAATTAATTCCTCTTAGCTTTTTACCTTGATTGTACAACCAATTGCTTTGGTTTCCGAAGGATCCGGGTTGTTGCCTGCTTTGAGCGCTGCAATAGCATTCTCAAGATATTTGACACTTACCTCAGAAGGATTTTGTGCGTTATCATCAATCGCACCTATATAACGGATGTATCTGTTGGCATCAAGTAAATATACATGCGGTGTTCTTGTAGCTCCGAAGGCCGGATAAACTTTTTGACCTTCATCAAAAAGATACTTAAAAGGAAAATTCTTTTCTTTTGCCCGGGCCTGCATACTGGCAAAATCATCTCCTGCTTTTACAGAAGGATCATTCGGGTTAATAGCAACTACATGATAACCATCCTTAACATATTTTTTATGAAGCTCGATGATACGATCTTCATACATCACAGCATACGGACATGTATTGCAAGTAAATACAA
>JAYUXX010000240.1:0-52238 GCA_043752765.1 Saprospiraceae bacterium
TTCTGCGTTATTAATTCCTCATCGCGATATACTTCAGCATTCAGTATTTCATTTTTAAGGGATAGCATGCTGGAAAGTGGACCTGATTGGACTGGAAGAAAACGTATACTAAAAACTTTACTATCGGACGTAATACGTTGGGTCACATGATTGCTCCAACTAAATCGAACTTCATTTTCAGAGACTAGAATGTTTTCATCCGCGACGGAGAGGGATCCACCCGTAATTTCTAAAATTTTTAAATCATTTAATTGTAAACAGAATTGCATACCCGCAAGATCAATAAAATCACTTGCATAAAAATCAACAGTCACAGGTATTCCCGTTGATAACATTTGCTCTTTAATGGACAGGTAGAAAACTTCGGAACTTCTGGAGCTGATGTCAGGAGAACCCATGTTTACATCGGCATCCCCATTGACATCGCCGATTTTAACAGCCGTAAAATCGGCGTTAAGAAAGTCATTTTGAAGTCGCTCGATATCAATCGTTTCTTTAAATCCCCATGGGTACGCACCATTGAGAGCATCATCAGCCGTACCAAAACGCCAGCTCGTATTTTGCGGCAATTCAGTAGTAATTCCCAGGATCAATTTTCGGAGTTCCAATAAATCTTTGGCACTGACATGATTACTCTTATTTGCATCAGCCGCAATGTATTTGTAAGGTGAATCAAAAGATTTTATCCCGAGCAAGTGTTTCTGAATGTGCACCAGATCAAGGGTGCTGACTCCATTTGTAAAGTCAGTGTTATGATGAGCACTGATGTTACATGCGCTACCTTCCTGCACATTTTCAAAAAGATACTTTCCGTTTTCATTGGTATGTGTGGACCGAGTGATGAGCGTTGAAAGATGCTCATTTAGTTTGATCGAAACATTACTGATTACTTCACCTTCAGGCGTTTTTACAATACCTGAAATAATTTGACTTAAGCCTTCAAAAGGAGCACAACTCGCAGAAATGCGGATTTCATCTAAATCCCATGCAGCCACTGTAGCCCCATTGCCGATCAGGCAATACGGTAATAGTTCAAACCTGAAGGTTGCCGGATCTTCGATGATAAATTCGTTTTCATCTAAAAAGGAATAATCCTGCTCCGTCCATACTAAAGAGGTAGATATATTTTCGCGCCTGTAAATTTCAATACCATTTTTCAGAATGCGCAGGCCATACATTGTTGGATAGTTGTTTGGACCTGTACCACCACTGACCCAATCAAACGTAAGAGGAGCTTTTTGAAAAAACGAAAAGCCCGTGACATGAACTGCTGTATCCGGATCAGGCGTGATGGATACTTCAAAAACCAGGGACGCATTGCTCCCCGCATCATAATCACATGTATCTAGCGAACTGATACACATGGCCATCGAATTATTCACACCCGGTGTGCACGAATGTTTTTGCATGGATGCAGGTTCTCTGAAAAGAATGGATGCAGTAATATCTGCGCACGAAAGCGGCTCCGGTTGATCGACTGTAAATTCTGAATAGTCCATATGAGAACCATTACTCATAAAAGATTCACATGCATTGAGGTCATAGTAAATGACTGTCTGAATAACTTTCACATTGATCGTCAGGATACTATCACAACCTGAGGCAGTAGTCAATTCCTGAATGTATTGACCTGCTTCGGTATATAGCTCACCATTGACATTCAGTATATCCCCTTGTACAATTAATGTATCAATGGTTTGTGTCAAGGGAGGATCTATAGCAAGTTGATAATCACATGAAGTTGAACATGTATCACCAAGTCCGGTGAGCCATACCACTTCAACATGATACATACCGGCTGAACCAACAGTCACCGTATTTCCATTTGGTGATCCGATAATACCCGGACCTGTCCATATAGTACTGATGATCTGAGGGCCTTCTATGGCCGATGGATGTATTAGTGGATTCAGGACAACTTGCGTTGTGCTCCCCTGACATATGTGCAGTGGACCTTCAATTTCACAGGTATAATATCCTGGAAGTACAAGCACATCTTGTCTGACAATTCGTTGTGAAAACCACCAGGAATTTATTGTATTCAGATTGCCAAATCCGCTCACGGTATTATTGACAAAGGTGGACCACCGGTGACAGGGGACACTACAACCCGAAAGTTGAACAGGAGGTTCTCCACTGCCGGAAAGCGTAGTGATATTAGAATCATCATAATAAAGCAATGGAATACTGGCGGCAGGTCTGACAGCTTCTAACCTGAAACCATCTGTCATAAATTCCGCATCATATATCGGGAAATGATAAATTCCCTGTGCATAAGAAATCGTAATCGGTATCTGTGTTCCGGCTACTTCAGGAAGTAAGTTTCCTAAACCATCCAGGCCATTCCATGCAATGCAAGAGGGAATACCCACCTCGCCTGGTGTTACGATGTGTGTAATCAACACATCTCTGGTACCTGGAGTAAACACATCATCCTGTCCATCAAAATCAAGAAGGAGATCAACCTGGCCTTCTTTGGAGGTTGTGAATTTTATACAGTAATCACCGGCATCACATCGACTGATCCCATTTAAGGTAATCTGCCCCACAACCGCTGTTTCACACAGTTCTACGGGGTCATTTAGAAATATAGCGTATTCAGATTGTGTTGCGTTGAACAATTCAATGCTCTTTCGATCTGTTTCAATATCACCTGTGTTTTGACTGCCGAATCGATTAAAGGCAATATTAAATGCAGCGGGACGGAAACCACTGCCGTTGAAGTCTATTTTGGTGATGAATGCTTTGTCAACATCATCGGGATCAGGAGCGCACACATAAAAAGCTCCGTTGAATGGGCGAGTCGGAAATCCAAAATCGTTTATTGAAAAAATAGACCAGTTGTATGACCATATGCGTCCTTTTTTTTCAACCGGTGTTGGAGGTGCACAATCGGCAACTGTAATATCCCAAAAATCAATGAGCACATCCGCATCTCCTGCGCTTAAAAATTCAACATAATAATCTCCTTTCCCAGTCCAGCCTTGTGAAGCAAGATCGGCGGACGTGATGTGATGTGCATTAAAACCTGCGGCTCCGTGTATCTGCATGGGACCCGTAAATCCTTGTGACCAATTTTGAATATTTCCACCGGTAGAAGGGATTGTCACTGGGCCAAAGACTACATTTCCTGCCGGATCCTTTACACGGTATTCGTAATTGAGTCGGGTGGGAGTCGGTGATGTGACATTCATGTGACCAAAACTAAATCCCAGATATACACACTCTTTAGCAGGATCTGTGATGTGGATATACAATCGGCTATGAGGGTCGGCATTGGTATAAGATGCAAAGTTGTTGTAGGACGGATGATTGATATGAAGAGCGGCTACGTCAGTAGTCATACTCTCGTTTATAATGATGTTTCCATTGGGAGCCATTTCACGGGTTCCTTCACCGGAAACATTCGTGTTGAACGCCATAACGAGGCATAGGAAGGGTAATATAAATCTCATGTTGGGTTGGTTCGGAAGTGTAAATTTTATCTTCTGTATTAAAGAGCACGCTCAAGATAGCGAATGAAATTATAGACAGGTAACCAGTAGCAAAATTCATTTATCCCGTAAAAAGGAGAACGTAAATAAACAGTTTGCTTTCCCCTAATCCTCCGCATGAATAAAGGATCAAGGGCAAAACCTCCAACTTTGATTGTAATGAATTACTCAATTAGGAGTCGTATACCAGGGCATAAATGTGATCTCCCATTGATGTCCGTCAGGATCTAAAAAATTGGCCGTGTATCCCCAGGTCTCTTGCTTTGTATCGCCTACCTGCTTTCCGCCAAACTGCAGGGCATTGAGAAGAATTTCATCAACTTCTGACTTGCTATCTGCAATGTGACTAATTATAAAACCCGCAGAGCTGTCTTTCTGATTAGCATCGCCCGCTATTTTTAGAAAATCCATTCGATTGTAAAGCACCAAGCTTAGCCCGTCTTCAAGGTCGAATAATATATGATCTTCATGACCCTCCTTAATTCCTTTAGTAGGCAAGCCCAGACCATCTTTATAAAACCGAATCGATCGGTGTATATCGCTTACCGCAAGAGTTATAAAATTAATTCTTGGTTTCATGGTCAGATGAGTTTCCTTTTTCTAAAAATTCTTGCAGGTTAGTGCCAATGATTTCATTCCAGCCCGCAGCAAAGTTTTCTTGGGCGAGATCGAGGTTTTCTTTTGGAAAAGTTTCTAAACCTTTATGCGTTAACCTTAGTCGTGTCTGATCACCCTCATCAAATAATTCAAAGGTGACAAAAGATTTTCCTGCATAACCATCATAACGCCAACTATACGTAAGCTTTTGTTCGGGTACCACCTCTGTAATTTCACATATATGCAAATAGGATTTTTCCGGCGGGCCCCCTTCGAATTGAAACGTAAAACCTACTTCTGCTTTAAGTTCAGCAAGATCGAAATACCATGCTTTCATGTCCTCTTTTGTAGTAATCGCTTTCCAGACCTTTGAAATATGAGCATTGTATTTTCGCTCTATGATAAAGGGATTCTGATTCATGATGTTATGTCTTTAGGAGGTTTATGTTTTATAGTTGTTGCGGTTTCCGTTTTTAGAAAATTGTCAAGTGCATTAAGTTTTTGATTCCAGAATGTTCTATACTGATCAATCCATGCAGAAACTTCACTCAGTCTTTGCAGGTGGGCATGACAGATTTTTTCACGGCCGGTCTGCTGGATCGTGATCAGGCCACATTCATTCAGTATTTTAATGTGTTTGGAGATCGCCGTTCGGCTTACGTCAAATTTTTCTGCTACGGCATTTACATTCAGTGATTGATGGGATAGCATAGAGATGATATCTCTTCGCGTGGGATCTGCAATTGCCTGAAAGGGATCTCTTCTCATATTCGTAACGGTAGTATGTAAGGGATCCAAATATATAGGAAACCTTTTGGTTACTCAATTTTCCTTTCTCAAAAACCTTTGCAGCTTTTACACTTCGTCATCTCATTCCTGAGCACATATTTTTTGATTTAAAAACGATATCGGATGTGCAGAAATCAATATGGATTTGACTGCATTTTATAATTCATTTTAGGAGTGACTTTAGGGTTTCGAACCATTCAAATAGAAGATTCCCACTTGAAATTAAGATGCTGGAACATAGAGTTTATATATATTATTATTTTCCTTTATATTTGAATTGTAACGAAACTGAAAATTGTAGGAATTAAATCAACATTCCTTCGAATCGAATCGTTATACTAACAAATATCCCATGATGCGTTTTGTCTATCGTATACTAAATCTCTTCAGAGGCCGAAAACCTCAGAAGCCTGTGACGGTTCCGCCGGCCAGGAATGAAGAGTATGAACGCTGGTTAGGAATCTGATTTCCAAACCACGTTCATGAACATATCAATTCAGCATTCTTGTTGACAGACAAGTCCTTAGAACTTTATGCCCCATACCTCTCCTCTTCAATATTCATTATTTTAGGATCACCTATTTCTACATACCAATATCCGGTTGAATCACCCTGGCTTTAGCTCTTAATTCATTGGCTTTTGCCATATCATTTTTTAACTGGTAAGCATTTGCAGCATTCCACAATACAGATGCTGACTGCGGATATCGGGCGACCGCCTTCTCTGCGATAAGAAGATTTTTATCAAAATCATTCATTGACCTGTAGATGGACATAAGATTCACATACGTTGGCATAGTCGAAGGATCAATTGCAAGCGCCCGCTCAAGTGTAGCAGCTGCCTCATCCAGGCGATTGAATGTTTTGTATTCCGTTCCGAGGTTCACAAGTGCAGGTACATGATTCGGATTAGACTGGACAGCTTTTTCAAAATAACGAAGCGCATCTTCATTACGCTTTAGCGCCCGCAACTCAAGCCCCATCATATTATTAAACCGGGGAGAGTTAGGCGAAACCTTTAGCGTAGCCTCGGAAAGTGTGTAATTGTTTTTCCATTCTCCCGCCCGCACCCACGTTCGCACACTAAAGAATACCATGATAGCAGAGATCAGAACCAATGCCGGAACCCGGAATTTTTGCGCATTATACATCTTTACAAGAAGAGCCGCAATAGACACGATCAATCCTATAGAAGGGATATAGAGAATTCGCTCAGCCTTTAAAAATCCTGCCGCGAAAAGAAAATTAGCAACAGGCCCCAGGGTCAAGAAGAAAAATAAAATGCCCCACGATAAACTTTGCATTCGATGTCGCAGCCAAAAAGCAATCCATAAGCATAAAAGAATAACGATGAAAGAGATGATTACGGACAGATTGCCCCATCCTGCGATCGGCACTTCATCAGACCAATAATCGGCTGTTAATTTTAAAGGGAATAAATGCATTCCGATATATTCAAACGTGGTTCTGACCGAAGTCGCCATTCGTTCTGATGCTTCAACTTCAAGCCATTGTTCATGCGGAACTGTCGGTCCTGTTACTGCACTTCTCACTATCCATAATCCTATTGCTATAACAACTATGGAACCTAAAGCGACCCATACTCTGCCGGATACACCTTGAAATATTTTGGCCTTGAGGTGATAAAAAACTTCCTGTAATCCAAGGATTACGGGTAGCATAAAACCATGTTCCTTCGAAGTTATCGCAGCAATTGTCGATAATAAAAGCCCAATTAGCCATTTGGAGCTTCCTTCTTTTCTCCAATGATGATAACAGATCGCGGCCAATAGAATAAATAGTGCTGCCAGGATTTCCGCTCTGCCTACGATACCCGCAACTGCTTCTGTATGGATAGGATGTATAGCAAATAAAACACCGGACAAGATTGTCAGTCGGAGATCCTTAAAGATCAGATTGACAAATTTCATCAACACAAAACATGTCAAAGCATGCAGTAGAATGTTGAGGATGTGGAAAGGAATTGGATTGTCACCCAGTATCACATATTGGAGAGCATATGTGGTAAGCGTGAGTGGCCTATATAAACCTGTATCCGAAGCATCCATCTTTCCCGCCCAATAATGCGAGGACCAAATGCGGGGCAACTGATCAAGCGATTTTATAAATTCATTATCCTCAACGATAAGGACATCATCCAATGTGAAGTCAGCATTGAAAGAAGGGATATACACAAGGATTGCTATCAAAGGAACAGCCCACCAGGCATGTTGGAACCAGGAAGGTATCTGCGGAAGTTGTTTCTTCTTCTTAGCCATAGAATTGATGGCCACAAAATAAGCAGAAGAGAATGAGAATTAAGGCGATTTAAAAACCTGGGTCCTTAGCTCATTTGATTCTCATTTCCAAATACCAATTTCCAGAAGAGACTTTGTAAAAAAGGATCAGGCACATCGAAACGCGCCCCATTTATTTTTAACAACCAATGATGGATGGTACTATGGCTTAAAATACTTTGTTAGTTAGCATCGATGACAGCCCCGGAGCCGGTAATTTGTGCATTGATAGAAGGGTGTCCTTTATAAAACACATCACCACTTCCAACGATAAACACATCGAGGTCGGTCTCTACAAAAACTTCTGCGCTACCACTCCCTTCAAGACGAACATCTGTAAGTTTCGTATCAAGACCAAATGCTCTCAACCAGCCACTTCCTGTAATATCCGCATCAAACGTCTGAATATTTCCCTCCAGATAAACATAACCCGATCCGGTTATTTCCAAATCAAGATCATCCGTATCAATTGCAAAATCGAGTTCGCCTGATCCGCTTAAACTGATGTCGATATTTCTGTCCTGGGTAAAATGACTCTCTCCATATATTAAACTGCTTCCTGAACATTCGAGTTTGCTAATTTCCGGAACATATACTTGAATAAGAAGATCCGTCGGATTGTTGCCATGTTCTTCGACGATGAGTTTATCGTTTACAACCCTTACTTCTACATTATTCACATCGCGTTCACGGCCTTGTATAGTTACCCTATGAATATCGGACTGTATGATGCGAATATCTGAGGAACCTTCAAGCCGGATTTCATCGAATGGAAGTGTATCCAGAGTGAGCTCGATTTCCTGGATCCCGTTTTCATCATCGCAAGCGACAAGGCCTATTACTAATGATAGGATCAGAACGGTGTACATTGATTTCATATAAGCGTGCGTTTTGTTTGTGAATCAAATGTATTCGGACGGTTATAGGCATTTTATTTCGGGAATGTTAAGTTGGAGAACATTCACGTTAAACTGTGTTAATAGGGCTATTGTGGTTACTTTTGCACGCCAATTGTAACATTTCAAAAATAACTGGAAACAAATCAAAACAATCTAGCATAACCTATATAGTTAAAGGGTGCTAATACAAGCCTTATTTTAATATAGTATTATTATTTTCCGAGTATATTTGTACCTTATTTGTACCTCAATTATTTTAAGGCAATTTGCCCTCTAAAATTTTGGACTAACTATAGAACATGGCAATCAAAGTAAAGCTGAGGCAAAAGAAGATATCTGGAGATAGGAGGAGTTTATATCTGGACTTTTATCCAAATATTCTCCATCCCATCACCGGTAAGCCAACTAGGCGAGAGTTTCTTAATCTTTATTTGTTCGAGGGGAATAGAAACCCAATTGATAAGAAGCATAATAAGGACACTATAACCCAAGCTGAATTTATTAGACAGAAGCGTGATAATGAGGTTAATAAGCCTGAGATCTATTCAGGATATGAGAAAGAGCAATTAAGACTTAAAGTCATTGGAGAAGGTTCTTTTATCGAATACTTTAAAAAATTAGGTGACAAGAGAGCTGGTTCAAGAAACCATGGTTGGATTGTGCCACTACAATACCTTGAAAAATTTGCTGGGACCGAAGTCAGATTTACTGATCTCAATGAGAAGTTTTGTAATGATTTCAAAGACTTCCTTTTAACTGAGAACAGTATTAGAACTGGAAGGGATAAAGTTTCAAACAACACAGCAAGTGTTTATTTCAGCAAGTTTAAAGCAGCTTTAAGACAAGTTTATAAAGATGGTTTGATCCAAATCGATCTCACAGCAAGAATTTCACCAATTAGGTTAGAAGAGACAAGAAGACATCATTTAACCTTAGAAGAAGTTAATGCATTAATTAAAACGGAATGCGAAAATTCGATTCTCAAGAGAGCTGCAATTTTTTCAGTTTACAGTGGACTAAGATTTTCAGATATTCAAAAACTTACCTGGGGAGAGATTAATAATAATAAAGGTGAAGGGTGCTTTATAAATTTCAAGCAGAAAAAAACGAAGGGAATTGAAACTCTCCCTATTTCTAAGGAGGCTTTTGATTTACTGGGAGATGAAAAAGACCAAAGCGCGAAGGTATTTGAGGATCTTCAATATTCTGCCTATCATAATATTGCTCTCGCAAAATGGATAAAATCAGCTGGAATATCCAAGCCTATAACTTTTCATGCGTTTCGACATACCTACGCAACACTTCTGTTAAGCCTTGGTACTGATATCTATACAATTTCAAAATTGCTAGGGCATAGGGACCTAAAAACAACTCAGATCTATGCAAAGATTATTGATGAAACTAAGAGAGTTGCTGCCAGTAGGATTCAACTAGATATCGGTACATATAAATAATTTATCAGACTAGGAAGTAAAGATTCATCAGGAGAAAGTATAATTTAACTCGTAACAAAGAGATCGGTAGCCGTTGAATAAATTAATAAGCAGCTAGTCACTAAGTCTAACACAAATGCAAGAAGAGCAATACTTCAGACAAAAGAGTGAGGAAATTATAAATAGTACAGCACTCCGTTATTTGCCATTACAGGAAGACTTGAAATATGTTCAAAACCTCGTGTATGAAATTGCATTAGAATGGGATGATGAAATTAATGAACAGGGCATAGAAACTTTATTAGCTGATTATAGAAAGAATTTGGTTAACCATAAAGAGCAAATATGGGTTTCAAAAAACAATGTGCAACGAGTTACGAGTCCTGCATCAATTCCTTCCAATGGTAGTAGGACTGAGCTTATTAGCCAGATCTTCCTGTGGGTCACAATAGTGAAGATTGAAACTCTATGCATTGAGCTACTAGAGGAAACTAAGCGCAATACAAAAGTAACCATTAAGGGCACGGAGTTAAGTAACACTTATTCACAAAGACAGGTCGCAATCGCATGCTTTGTATTGGATATAAAATTGACTGAGGAGAATGGATTGCTATATTTAGCGAAGTACACAAAGACAAAAAGTGTGCAAAAGTTCCTGACAAAAAGAATTTACAGGACTAAAGAACTTACCGAAGCTAGCGAAAACAAATCAACTAATACAAAGCATCTAAATGATTTGATGGCTGCCACTAGGTTAATAAGGGGTATTCATAATCCAAATGCTGAAAAGGCTATAAGCCAATACATAAAAGCGTTTGAAAGTTCCAGTTTAAGCAAACGATGAAATTTTAACCACTTGGTACCCACTCGTACTAGGTTGGATCTTTAGATTGAATAGACCTTTACAGCGATAACAAACCGTTGTAGTAATGATAAATCCATTTGATCTAATTGATTCCCGGCTAAGTAATATCGAAAACATCTTACTTGATCTGAATCGCAATCGAGTACTAGGGGAGGTCGCTCAGGCAGGAACCGAGATACTAACTGTTGCACAATCGGCAGAATTTTTAAGCCTCAAGGTCGCTACAATTTACAGTTTGATCTCCAGGCGTGAAATCCCACATTTCAAAAAAGGGAAACGAGTCTATTTCTTTAAACAGGAGCTGATTGATTACCTTAAGGAAGGCCGAAAGAAAACCAACACCGAATTGGAGGCCGAGGCAACTATCTATGTTGCCAATAAAAAAGCTGGAAAAAGATTATAGAAACTATCCGGGGCAAGACTTTAAAGGCCAAGTAAAATTGATATTACTCCCCTGCATCCACCATATGAATCGGATTTCAATTTAGAATAAAATAAACCTGGAGGACTATGGAATTCATAAACGAAGGACTTGGTCCTAAAGAAATTATAGAGGGCTTCCATGACTTAGAGGAGCCTAGGAATGGAATGCAGCACTCGAACGACATATCTCCCAACGCTTTTGATATTCAAAAAGCTCTACAGAAGGCTCTGATTGATCCCAATGAAGAGAATGAGGTTCTTCCGATGATCTTAAGTATTGGTCAAGTTGCCGTATGCACAATGGGAAACCTTAGTGTAATTCTTGGAAAGCCCAAGGCAAGAAAATCAGGATTAGCTATTCTATTCCTTGTAGGGTTGCTCAATGGAAACTTAAGTCCGATGAGCGGATATCTGTTCAAGGGAAAGAAAAGGATTATCTGGTTTGATACCGAGATGAGCAGGCCTCATGCTAAAAAGGGTTATCTCAAAGTTAGGGATATGGCTACCAATTCAGAATACTACACCTTAAGGAAATATTCAATCCGGAAACATACGGATGTTGAGCGAAGGCAAATGATCCACCAGGTTCTAGTAGAAGAAAATCAAGAAAATGACATTGCGTTTTGTGTGATAGATGGCATCAGGGATTTACTGCTTAGCATCAATGACGAGAAAGCTGCTCCTGAAATAGCAAACTGGCTAATGCACATTACTGAAGAAAAGGGGTTTCACCTGCTCACAGTGATTCATGAAAACAAACATGATAC
This sequence comes from Saprospiraceae bacterium, assembly GCA_043752765.1. Lineage (GTDB taxonomy): Bacteria > Bacteroidota > Bacteroidia > Chitinophagales > Saprospiraceae > Opimibacter. Next base: position 11,565 of record JAYUXX010000240.1, read on the forward strand.
ATCTGCTACAGGGCACTTAGGTAGTGCTATTTCGGCAAAGGCTGAAACCGTATTCAGGTCAGAGCGAAGAGTTGGCAAAAGCAAAGTAACCCCTCATCTATGCAGGAATGAGGAGTTTATTCCCTTCACTTTTACTTATGACGAAGTGTCGGGTTTCCCCAAAATTCTAGAGATCGGTGACAATTATACGGACACGAACAATGACCCCCGGAAGGCAATAAACGCAGAAACAATTTCAGGGACTAAGCACAAGGAAATTATGGAGAGCATTTATGAAGTTCAGTCTGAATACAGTCGGGGAGACCTTGAGAGCCAGGTTCAATTAAGATACCGGGAGGAAGGCTTCTCAATGGGAATGAATAAGGTTAAGCAGGTAATCTCTTATTGTATCAATCTTAAGCTGATTGAGAAGGATGGAAACGCAGGTTCTAAAGGGAAATACATTAAATCTCAAGGATTAATTCCTCCTGTTTAATCCCTCTCGTTTAGTCGTTTACTCGTTTAAGCCCCCTATAAGGGGGGGCTAAACTAAACGAGATAAACCACAAAACACAACCCGTTTAATTGTCTCGTTTAACCGACTTAAACGACTCAAACCAGACGAATAAATAAAAAATAGAAAGTAATGTTTTGTAAGGCTTTTTAGGGGCCTTCCCATAAAAAGTAATGGTTGACTTCATTAATCCTTAGCGCAACTGACCCAAACAAAACCAACCACTGAGAAAAAAATAACAGCTAATGAACCAGGGAGATTTTCTATACACACTTGAGAAAGGCAGTAAAAAGCATGTATGTCCCTCCTGTTTAAAGAAGAGGCTCGTTAGGTATATCAATAAGGAAACCGGTGAATATCTTCCTGAGGAGTACGGCCGATGTGATAGAGGAGGGCATTACCACTTAAATCCATATAAGGATGGATTTGCTAAATCAGACCTGAAGCGGGAGTATAGTAGCCGGGCTTACATTTCGCCTGTCCCTCATGTTGTGGCAAAGCCTCAGACGTACATTCCCCGAGAAGTATTGGAGGCCATCCAGAAGGATTATGATCAGAATGTATTCATTCAAAATCTCTTACACCGTATTCCTTATCCATTCCCTGAGAAGGATGTTAACAAAGTAATCTCCATCTATAGGCTAGGTACGGTAACAAGGGGATACTTAACGGGAGCAGTTACCTTCCCTTATTTTGAAACACCTGATAAAATTCAGGCTATCCAAATAGTCAAGTATGGACACGACACTAAAAGGTCAGGAATTAATTGGCTTGATTCTTATGTTGCTTGCGAATTAAATAAGATCGGGAAGAAGCCTCCGGTATGGGTTACTGAAAGGGATGAGCAATCTAAGGTCAATTGTTTTTTTGGTGCTCACCTGGTCAATGAGTTTAAAGCCTCTCCAATCGTTTTAGTTGAGGGACCGAAGAGCGCAATAATAGGAATGCTCACTTATGGTCTTCCAGATGGGTCCCCGAATGGAAATCCGATATGGTTAGCAACTGGCAGTAGGGATACTTTCTCAATCCGAAGATCACAAATTTTGAAGGGGAGATTTATAATTCTTATCCCCGACTTATCTCCTGATGGCAGTACTTATAAAAAGTGGTATGATAATGCTGCAATGTTTGGAAAGGAAATGCCAGGGACTTCATTTTTGATGTACAACCGATTTGAAAAAAGGGCATCAGTAAAGGATAAGGAAGGAAAGGATGATATAGCAGACTTCATTATAAAACAAGATTGGAGAGGGCACCGGGGTATGATAGCCGGTATCGGGCAAACCCCAAAAAGAACTATTGAAAAAATAAGCACACAAGTTCTGGAACCTATCAGAAACGGCCGGGGAATCGGCCAACTTGAAGACCGGGGATTCATTATTGATCAGGACCAAACACCACGATTTAATAAAGCTGATAAGTGGCAACAATCCTATGTCGTGCACGGAGCATGGGATAAAGAAATAGCTGAGATGGACCAATTCTTTGAAACTGCTTCATTGCCTGAAGGTCCTTTCAAACTAAATCCTTATACCCCAATAACTGAAGCGTCTGGATTTCTAAAGTATAATCTTGCAGTAGCAAAAGAGCAGAATGGAAACCCAACATTTAGGCCGTATTTAATTAGGGTTAAGGAGCTAATGGAGTATGTCCAAGTATATGCAGAATAATTAATCTAAACTGCAGACGTATTTATCTTCACAACTGCAAAGTTATCTAGAGAAGTAGAAATTTTATGATTAGGTCTCCTACAAAAATATAAACTCTTCATTCACTTTATCCATGGATTAATTTTAATAAGAAATTAACCATAGGCAAAATATAGCGATTTAGGTCCCTCACTTACATGTCCTAACAGAAAATAGCTATACCAATCACTCTCTTCACAAGCTTATATTCATTTAAGTAGTTGGTCATAATGTTCGACTACTATTAAATAAGGCCATTTACCTTATACGGGAATTTCCAATAGGAAATTAATTATTGAATAAACACAGTTTATTTCCGAGTTAAGTAGAATCTATGAACCACTTTATACCAAGGGGTTTCTCCTTTTTGCTCCCAAATTTGTGAATTATTCGTCATATCAACTATATTATAAATATTATTATTTGGCCACAATTGGTCGACTTCTGTTAAATATATTTGTTTTGGCAAGTCTCTAAAAAACCAATCTAATGTATATTCTTCATTATCGGCAATGTGCAGACATGTTCCGTCTGTAAAAAACTCAATTGTAAAAGTATCCCGTGAGAATAAAGAATCTGTTTCGAAATAGTCCAAACCCCAATGTTCATGTACTTGTTGCCATTTACCATGAAAATACTTAGCTTCTAGTAATGGTTCTTTTTCGCAACTTATAAATAGCATTTGAACACTAAATAAACAAACAATGATCATTAAGATCTTCATATTTTAGTAATTAAGTTATTGATTCTTATTTTGTCAGTATTTTCTATTGATATCAGATATGCTCCTGAATTTAGCATTTCTAGATTAAGATTAATTTCATTATTATATGGAATCGATTTTTCAAATAAAACAGATCTTCCTTCAATAGTAGTGATGGAAATAGAAAACACTTCATGCGATCTTAGAGTCCCATTGAACTTAATAATAACCTCATTAAGAAAGGGATTAGGAAAAATAGAAATTGAGAAATTATTCAGTAAGTCCAGTGATTTTGAGGTTGTGGGCTTTTGAATTGGCTGATTTGATAATGCCCTATGAAATTCACCATCACTAGGAGGATCAATACAAATAGCTAAAAACTCCCATTGCTCCTCTGGTGTTAATTCACAAATTTCAACCTCAAGACATTCTGTACCAAACCAAAAAAAATCTTCATCATTTCCACTCGGATTAGCATTCAAGTAACAAAATGCTTGTAAGATGCATCTTGTATCTAATTCTGGACAAACGGTATGAAGTTCTTCCGTGTATGGAGTTACAACCCATTGAGAGACAGGATCAATTACATAATTAAAATCATCGTGAGTAAAATAATCGCACAATGTTCCACTCCAACAATTTCCACAAGCTATATCTGGGTTCCAAGACCCATCAAGATCAAATGCTTCCACAGCTATTTCGTTAGCAAAAATTGAGTGATGGAATTGATCGTCACTATTTCTGGGAATGAAATCACGTCCAGCACACATTTCCAATAGCCAATTACATCCAGTCGGGTCATTTTGATTTGCACCATAAACATAATATGGAGTTGTAAAATGAGGAGTTAGATTTTCAAAACCTCCGGGTAAAGCATCATCATAACAAATTCGATAGTATTTATGACAATTATCCTCATCCTGTGTGTATGAAATTGTTCCACTTCTAGTTGAACCGTTATGATTTTTACAAACCGTAACAAAGGTGCAATTACCTCGATATTCTTCATGTGATTCAGAAGCTATAACTTCAAAACATTTTATTGCCCGACAATTCTGTGCATCAGTAGCGGTAACACAGTACTGACCAGGGGCTAAATTGGCAATTGTTTGTCCATTAGATCCGCCATCCCAAGTATAATGTATTGGACGTTGGCCACCAGGTGAGTCAAATAAACTAATGGAACCATCGTCGCCACAACTTTCTTCAATAGTCGCATCCAAAGTTATAATTGTGGCATCGCAATTAGCAATAGTCCAACAAAGTGAAGCAGTGGTACAACCATCTTCTATAGTTAAACAATACGTTCCTGAACATATATTAGAAAGATATTGATCCGAGCTCAGAGAACCATTTGGTAATGTCCAAATATAAGCGGAATTACCGCTCCCACCCGTCACTTGAGGAAAGATGAATCCAGTGCACGTAACATCATTGTCTGTGGATCCCCAAAATCCATAATCCACTTCAATCGGAAAAACATAATTCTCATCACATAGAGGAATATCACCAGATAGACCCATGCATCCTTGTATCCTTGGGATATCCCCACCTGCACAACAACAAATGGATATGTTTTGAGTATGGACACAGCCTAAGCTATTGGACACTTGAAGTGTATAAAGACCAGGGCATAACTCGTCAATATCTTCATCAGTCGAAGAAAAACCATTCGGCCCAAACCACCTAAGTGAATAAGGTACCGTGAGATTAACATCAATTTGAATTGCTCCATCACCAGTAGCATCATATAAATTACTAAGCCCTCCTAGTTGAGTATAACATTCCAAATTGTTCTGAATGTTTACAAGATTAACTAAATTTGGTAATACACCAACTACAAACTTTCCCATAGCATTTCCACAAAGCGCATCATAAACATCTACATTATAATTAGCAGGCGAAGCATTATGTAAATCCTCCAATCCATCTGAGCCACTTGTTTCAATAACATCTCCAGCAGGTACATTATTTTTATACCATTGAAGTTGATATGGTGGAAATCCACCTACAATATGGAGATCAATATTTCCATTATTACACCCTATTGAGAATGCAGGTGTAATGGTTGCAGTTAATGGATGTTGCGAGTATACACGATTTATAAAGAATGGCAAAGTGCTTAGAAAAAAAGAAATGCAAATAGCGTTTTTCATGTTGTAGATTATTTTATAATATTACCCTCTTACTCCATTAATTCTCAATATGGGTTTATCATTTCTTAATTTCTTACCATAATATTGTTGATTTTCACCAGTCCTTTCAAGAAATTGGATTGAAAGCACTTCCCCGGGCAAGGCGTCAAGTTGCCGTTTAAGAAATTTGTTCCTTTCTATTGCGACTCTTGGATAATACACAAATATATCCCCATTCTCTTCTAATTTGACCATTTTATTGGCATGTTCTTTCGTAGAAGTTGCCGAATATAAAACTGTATTAAAATCTAAAAATTGATAATTTTTTGTTGCATTTAAATTCGGTAATCCTAAAAAATCTCCATTTACATACTGAACTATATTCTTGTCTTTATCAACGATTTTGAATAAATTAAAAATCGGAGTGCCTTCGTAGCCATATTCCCAAATTACACTAACAAAGTTCTGCTTATATTGCGCTTCGACAATATTTCGAATAACATTAATTTGTCCTTGTTTCATCTCACCAGTTCTGCGATCCAAGGTAATAGAGGTATTATCATCAAATTCTACCCAAACATTAGAATGATATATTTCATTTTCGCAATCTTTTTGCAAGTATAAAGTTCCAATAGTTTCCAATTTTTCATTTCGGATAGGTATATCTTTTATGTAAGTCTGAGCTTCAGAATAAAAATTAACAAACAAAAATAATCCTAGTAACGCCCCATACCTAAAAATTAAATAGCAGTTATTGTTCTTCATGTTCTTATATTTTGGATATGATTATTAGGGAGTAATTATCATTTGAGTTGAGGTTGTGTTCGTTTCAATTGGCCATATAAAAATAAAATCAGCTGTAAGTCCTCCTCCTGAAACCATAAGATCGTAAAACAACCTCGCGCCAAAACCATCAAAATTTGCCGCTTCATAGGCTTCCTTACTGATTACCATATCACTTCCATAGGATGGATCATAATATGAAGGGAAACCTAAAGCAGGTGTATACTTAACAATTGCATGATTTTCAAAAACTGATCTTGGATTAGAATTGCCTTGACCTTTCACTCCAGTAATATCACCTCCATATAACACATTTCCGTTAGCTAAGGTGTGCACAAGAGTTCCTGGCATTTCATATTCTACTTGAAAATCACGCAAGTTGGAAGAAGTAATTGACCAATCTTTTACGTAAAACATAGCCGCAAATCCATCATCTAAAGTGTAGGGCGTTACTTTAGTGATTTCGGCTCCAAAAAAATCTACAGCATCATCGTCAAGTGGATCCCAGTATTCAGTTGGGAGAATATAATCTTCTTTCCATTTAACTATCGAAACTTCTAAATTTGTTATTCCTTGAATAAAATTGATAAATTGTAAAAACTCTGCCCATTCTCCACAGGCAGCATCTTCGTAAGCAAGCAGACCTTTTATCCCCCTACATTCTGCTGAAAAATCACTTATGTTAGCGCCACCCCAATAAGACATACATTTAGTGCTACCTAATTTTTTCACACATTGATCAGTGAACTCAGAATATATTGATTCAACAATTTCTGATTGAATAATTTTGCCATTTGCGTTGCTGCATCCGATATGAAGGGGAGTTAGATAAACTGGATTTCCACCAAGAGAGATCGGTTTTTTATGTGTTACATAAATTGGTGTGGTAGTTGTTGCAAAATGAACCTCATCATTAGGTCCTGGTGGCCCCATTAGAACAGGACTGTAATACCACTTAATGGTAAACTTGTTCCAATATTTAACTTCATTTTCCGGGAATTTTTGATTAAAAGCTGTTTCAGGATAGAACATTTGATCCCCAGTGATTATTGCTGGTTTCGCGGGTAAATTATAGCCATTAGGCCCCTCGCCTCGTATGTAAATAGGAGAATCACAAAGTCGAGAAAATTTTGCACTAACTTTACCTGTGTAATCACTAACATATGCAATAGGAACGCTTTTAACAGAGCCTGCAGTAATGGTACTGAATTCGCCCGACAATGGTTCATCCGGGGTCACTGGATCAGGAATGCATTCTGGGCATTCAAGTGGATCTTTAAATATTCTTATCCATCCCGTAATTCCTTCAACAGGACTATGAAAAGTTAATTGTTGCAAAAAAGTGGGTGGGTAATTGAAACCTTCAAAAGTAGGAGGAGGTGGACTTTGAGGTGGCGAACTTTGACCAATTGCAGCATAATTCTGAATGGTTAATAAAAAACCAATGATTATACATCTAATAGTTCTCCAATTCATTTGGATCATAAAAGAATCATCCAAATCGTCCTTAGATTGGAATTTTCTAGCCATAGTTGGTATTTAATTTTAACAAAACTAATTAATTAACTTTGTTGGTGCGTATTTATTTTGTCATATCTATGGCAATTGACTAGATAAATTTTTGTTTCAATATAGAATCGATTTGTCGTTTCAGAAGTAAGGCCATTTAGTTTGTTGGATTTTAAGTCAATCTAGGGGAATCAATTTCCAATAGCCCTAAAACTCTAATTCTTGTGGCACTTTTCTGACTTCGATAATGAATCTGGCAATTTCCACAAGAGGAATACTAAAATATATGCGATCTTCACTCCTATCTCAATTCGAAGACTTAATTCATGTCCAATTAATTTATAAACTGAACAAATCTGAATTTTAGCAGAAGTTGATGAAGCTATATTCGTACTAAATATTCCTTTTTTAATAAAACAAACTATTTATTTGAACTGTAAAGTAAAAACAGTCCCAGAAGAATAAATGAACTAAAATTGAGATAGCAGAAAGATTAAACTTAGGCAGGTAAGTGGAAAATGAGATTAAACCTACAGATGAGAAAAACCCTGAAGATTCACCCTTTTCCCAAGAAGAAATTGACGCCGCCGGTGACGCATGGATTCAATTGGAAATTGATAAAATGCGCGGCAAATAAAATCAACGATTTTTCTGCCAATCCTTTACATATTTTTCCACTCTTTGTCTCGAGTTTCCAACTTCCTTTATAGCTTCATGGATCTTGTTTGGGCTAGTGCCTAGTTTTCTGGCTGCATATCCCACTTCACCAGGATCTTTTGGATCTATTCTTCGATCATCTTGTTTGCCTTGTTTGTTTTTGTTATCTGACATGTGTTGGGTTTTGATTAAAGTTAATATAAACCGACTTCTTCATTTTAAAGATATTCTGCCATGTTGGCAATTATCAATGGCAGGTTATCCTTTCTCTTTTGTCATACTTAGTTTTGTATAGTTAGTTTTGTCTATAATACTTTTTATACACTTGTCTAAGTGAACTTTGTACCATAGTTGGTAGAATAAAGTACGATGGTTGGAAGCTATAGTAGAGTCTTGGATTCCCCTTTCGATCTGAGGTATTTACTAGCTCATTCCCTATCTGATCAGTTACAGTGATTAATCCATTTAATGTGAGTCCTTGGATTCCTCTAGCATTGATCTTAGAACTTTGGCGGATGATTACCAAACCGGTAATGATTATAAAGAAAATAGCCTGAGATTCCCCTTTTGATGAAGTGTATTTGGTAGCTCTTTCCCTGCTCCGTCAAAAACAATAATTAATCCATTCAATACTAAGCTTTGAATAGCTTTAGAGATGATCATGAAGCATAGCCCGATCTTCTCCCTAAACTGATTTATGAGAGACCTATAAATCAGGCGAGACATCAATCGGCTAGGCGGAAAATTTACGAAGAGCTGATGAGCTGAATGAAGCTTTGAAGGATGTGTTTGGGTAATTTGGTATTTTGAGGCGGAAAACTTAAACTATGATAATTATCTTACAGCGAGCTATCCCAATTGTTTTTTGGGCTGGGTTTACGATATGGTTCTCATTTAAACCATATTTTTTTAATACTGCAACCACTGAAAATACAGGAGAAGCATATGATTATTTGGGTAAGTTTATACTTGATGTTATGCCCAATTTATTAGGGTTTACAATTACAGCATTTGCCGTAATTTTAAGTATGAGTGAAGATTTTATAAAAAAATTAATCAAAAGCTCACATTCAATTTTTAATATTAGGACCTTGTTTTTTTTTAGTATATGGACGCAGGCTACAGCTATTTTAATAGCCTTCACTTCTCAATACGGATTACTTTTTGATGATACTAAATATTTAGATTTTGGAGTCGGAATTCTATTTTCATTAACCTCAACATGCTTTTTGTCAATATTCCTAATTGCACACAAGCTATTCCTAATTAGTGGTAGCCTAAATTCTTAGTTGTATAAAAATTTCCCCCGGTCCCAGATAAGTGCGCAGGGCCTATCGGGATGCGTGGAACCGGGAGAATTGTGTTATAGGGATTTTAATGACAAACCTGACATTTCTATTCTGTCAGTCCCGTCTCTCATTAATGTTGTATTCCCAAATCAAAAATTAGTATTATAAGAAATTTTCAATTAGCACAGCTTTACTTGATAAATCCGATAGCAAAAATGAAGGACTCGATATTACAGCAAATGAAGGCTAACGCCAAGGAATATAAGAACATGGCCATCAATGACATGAAAGCTTTAATTAATCGTGGTCATGAACTTAAAAGGAGTGATCAGGAGGCCCTGGATAATGTTGGGATCCTGCGATCACATTACCATTTACCCAAATCTGATAAGGATGCTTTAGGAGCAGCATCGCTGTACGATATCTATGACGGTGGTGATGATTGGGCGAAACACTTTGACGAAGAAGAATAAGAATTTGGCTGATATTTGGCATTCCTGTTTTATCAGACTGCATTAGCTAACCATGAATAGAAGAGGCCCTTTCATTATCATAGAGGATGATCGTGAAGATCAGGAGGTATTAGAGGAAGTTCTTAAGGAGTTCAATGTTAGGAATGCAACTTTATTTTTCCAACCGGTGAGACAGCTCTCGAATACATAACCAATAGCACTATAGAGCCATTTATTATTATCTCAGATATTAATATGCCTAAACTCGACGGTATGAAATTGAGAGAACAGGTGTATCATAATGACTACCTCAGGCTAAAGTGTATTCTATATCTATTTTTTTACAACAAACTCAAATCAAAGCCTTGTAGAAGAAGCGTACTCAAAATCAATTCAAGGGTTTTTTGTAAAACCATTTTCTTATCCTGACATCAAAGCTACCGTAGCAAGTAGTATAGATTATTGGCAACGATGTGAATCTCCAAATTATACTAAATAAAAGCCTTCTATGGTTTGATTTAACCTCTATACTGCTTATCCTCTCTTCTCCCTCTTAATATCCTTAGGCTTCATCGCGGATCCGCACTTTATACATGCGGGATATTTCAAAAGAGCATTTTCAAATGAGATAGCTTCAACCTTAACAGCTCTGGAGCCAGAAGTCCGGCAAGCAAAGGATGAGCACTGAAGGGTAAAGGTTTCCATTTTGCCCAAAGGTATTAGGATTCTAGCTAGACCTTCAAATTTTCCATCTCATAAAATCTAATCGCCTCCATTTTAAGAGGATTATTTAACCAATCACTCCACTCACCTATATAAGGGTTATACCCGCATTTCAATGGTTTACTTAAAATGTCTTTTGGATCTTCAACGAAAGCTCTGCAGTCTGTACAAATGAATCTAAACTCACAATCGCGGCATACATGAATCAAATTTTTATTTAATGTCCAGTATTGCTTAAAGTTTGGCTTCGCAATTGCTTCCTCAATAGTTGTACTATTAATATTGCCATATGAATCTACCATGGAGGGGCAGTTTTTAATATTGCCATCAATATCTATAGAAACTTTTCTATTTAAACACGAGTTATAGTTAATCGATTCTGTGTAAGTTTCAAGTGATGGATTAAAGAACCCCTCAATTTTCCCACAATCTAGATGAGAAGAAAATGAATTAGATGAAAGAAAAACATCTTTATTAAGATCTGATGTCACTATTCTTTGGTTCTCTGGAGCATTATAGAATATAGCTGAAAAACATTTATCAGAATTTAAAATCTGATCTACAATGGGATTAATATGAGATTCAACGTAAGGCAAATAAATACTGAATCCAGTAAGTGATTGATTTTCCGCTAATATCATAAGCTTCTGAATGTAAATAAGTTCGTTTATTTTAAAGACTCTAAAATTATAAAAAGGAATTTTAAACCCATTTATTGACTTAACTAATTCATCTAAATTTTGTTCGTTATTAATATCTATTATGCAATTAGTGATTGAGTGCGGATTATCCCAATTATCTGACATATTAGGAAATAAAGATGGATCAGGAACAAAAGCACATAATTCATTGTCTAATAGAAATCTTAAATATTGTTTTGCTAATTGCCGTTGAGAAGAATATTCTTTTAATATTTGAATTACAGTTTTGCCTAAGCAAGATTCAACAAATAAGTTTATTGCGTTTGGTAAATGAAATATGTCTGTTCTCTGCAGATCGATAATTGCGGAGAATTTGTGACCGGAGATAATTTTTACATTCTCGAAAAGTATAAATTTGTTAGATCTCAATTTTAATAATTTTACATAAAGGTTTCTCTGGTTTTTTTCCAAAGTAAAATTTACCTTCTTGTAAAGAAGGTTTAATGTTCTTTACAACTTTATAATTAAATAAAAGTGGAGACAACTTAGTTATCTTGTGATTGGATCTCTTCATAAATTTGAAATGCTATATATTTATCAATATAGTAATTGCAGTTGTAAGACAACCATTCATAATGACCTGAGTGGTTAACTTCTAAGAAATAATAATCTCCAACCGTGCTCACAAGGATATCAATTGAACCGGTGTCAAAGTTAGACAAGCGACTAAACTCTAAAATTGACGCTTCAATTGTTGCAGGAATTTTGAATGGTACACATCTATTAGGTTTGGCACGGTCATAATTTCGAAAATCAATCTGAGTTTTAGGATTGCTTTGCGAAAAAATGGCCATAGAATACACTAAATTCCTGTAATAGAAAACTCTTAACTCGTATTGCTTAGGTATATATTCTTGAAATAAACAAGGAAAGAATTCATTTTCTAAGTTATTAATTAGTTCTGCTGTTAGTAATTGGGTTCCAACTGGAGAAAATGTTACATTTCTTTTTGTCGTTAGAGGCTTATGATTTCGTATCGGCTTTAATATTGTACCTTTCGGGTTGCCAGCCATAAAATCAACTAGTGACGATTTTGAGGTAGTGATCAAAGTCCTTGGGATCATCAATCCTGAATTTTTAGCAGTCAAAAGGTTAGTGAGTTTGTTGGTGTTTTTCTCTGTTAGTATTGAGCCATAATGTTTCTTTGAGGTTAATTGATTCTCCCAAAATTCAAAAATTGTCTCTTCTTCTTTTCTTAGCCAATCATAAGATTCATGCTGAAATTGATCAAATGAAGCTTTTAAAAGTGATTTGAATTTTCCTCTTCTGTAATAATAAAAAGTGACTTCTGTCTCTGGAAGACCTCCTAACTGATGTGAATGAGATTCATTATCTATAAGAAAATGTAATGGATAAAGACAATCATTTTCATCTAACGTTTTTATTTGAAGAGAAGGTTCTATTGATTTTAACCATTCTAATACATTAGTAGCAGAATTATCGTAAGCTTCAACAAAAGCGATTACCATATTTAATCTAATGATATTTTACTTGCACTCATGTACTGCTCTAAAGGTTCCAGCCCGACAGATTTTCGTCTATCGTCAATGCTATTTAAGTCCGAAATAGGATAGAAAACATTTTTATCATCTTTCTTAACATATTGAGTGCCATAAATTTGAGGAATATCCTTACTCATGTTAATTCTGTCAATTAAATATGCTAAATATTTTGGATTCAAATCCTTTGCATCTACCGCTTGTTGAACGTAGGGTAAATATTTTTGTTGATATGATGGAGGAGCATGTTGAATTACGAGCCAGGCAACTTCTGAAAGGGTTCCCACTTTAGATCGACCAGGATATGTACCTAATTTTTTAATTATCGTAGCTACTTTAATTTGATTAATACTGTCTTTACTTGCTTGAAGTGGAGTTAATTCTCGCTTACCCCTTCCATTATCATCTACTATTATTTCTCGAAATTTTGTTATGAGATCTGGATCATAACTTGAGTTCAAAGATTGGCATATACTATCAAAGTAAGGTTTCTCATTATGTAAGTAAAAATAACCCACGGGTGCGCGAGAAAAATATTTTGCATTGAAGGGAGCCTCAAAAATATATGAATAAAAATCACATATAGCATATGGACTATTTTCATATGCATCTGCCCAAATTTCTTTTATTATACTATCTGTTGCGAATAGCGCAATATTTGCTATCAGAAATCGCCAGTAAGCATGTTCTTTAGCAGTCCAAATGATAGTAGGGTCTTCAATAATAGTTTTAGTTTCATTATAAGCATCTTTATAATACGTAAAATCTTGAGGAAGCTTTTCCATAAAGCTGTATTGCTTAATATAGGTAGCGTTATTCACTTGTGCCAATAAAGTAGTACGAGGGATCAATAAGAGTAAGCAAGCTATTAGTTTTAACGAATTAATTAGAACGATCATATCTAAATATTGAATTCAAGAATTACTTATTAATTTTTTCACTTTTGATTAAATCGCCCAAACTGGTGTTGCTCGTATCTAATATTCCTAGACCCATTTGCGCTCTTAATTCATTAACTTTTTTAATATCTTTTATCGGATAAACTTCTCTTTCTTTTTCCGAGGTTTTGGTCTGTGTACCGTAGATCTGGGGACGATTGTTTAGTATTTCAATTCTATCCAAACTGGCAGCTAAGTATCGCGGATGAAGATCACCGCATTTTACGGCTAGTTTTAATAAATCAATATACTTGCTTAAATAGGGTAAATCACCAGATTGTATCACAGACCATGCAACTGATTCCAGGTTAATTCCAACAACTGAGCGTCCAGGATACCGGATTTGGAATTTCATTATTTCATCCAACTCTTTCTGTTTGCCAATTAGAGCATTTTCATTCGTTCTAAACTGGCTGATTTTAGTTATTAAAACTGAATCATATTTTTCATACAGGCTTGAACATTTTGTCTTAAAAAAAGTCGTTTCCCGCATTAATACACAATGAATTGGGAATGGAATGCCCTTATTATACTCCACATTGTCGATCCTAGCAAATTCCATTTCAACATTTTGACATGAAGAATGAGGATCAACTTCATATCCCTGTAACCAAATTTCTTTAAGTTGATTAAGCGGAAAAAATAATTTTACAGCTGAACTGAAATAATTAGTGTACAGGACTGATTTATCCCACCAAGCTAATTGTTCGTGTTGAAGTGAATTTTTCGAAAGATTGTACAGTTTAAGCTCTAAATTATAATCTATACCTAAAGAATCTATAATGGGGTAATGAGGTATTGTGTCAAGGGATGTGCAATTGGATTTTGCTGACCCGGTAAAAATTAATAATAGTAGTGTTAACTTAATCAGATGCATAAATTTTGAATTGGGGAGATTGAAATTTAAAATTACTAATAGTAATATTTTAACTATTCAATCTCCCAAGTTTAAGACTTTAATTACATATTCCCATCATTTTCCCTATCCATATATGGAATATGACCACCACCATCGAAATATCTTGTCGATACTCTATTGTCTAGAATATCATCATACCCCGATGGATGATTTGGGTCACTAGAAGTGAAGGTTGTATCCCTTGTACCACCAGCAACTGTAAAAAGCTGTTCATTCTTAAGTTTAACAGCAGTAAATTCCTCTAATTTTAACATAAAATCTTCAATTTTATTGTGATCTCCTCTTTTTTGGCTTCGGAGATGGCCATATAGCTATTGGTGTAAACTTACGTATGAGCACTGCCAATAGTGGCAGTTTGTTTTATATTTATTGATATATTTTGTTATGTTTTTCTTTTAAAGGGCAATAGATTGATATTGAGGCAATTAATTAAAATAGTTAGTTTAGTCTAGAAAGAGACAATCTTATCCTTATTTTCTTTTCTACTTCTCACAGGAATAGTATTAATTTGTAGGTAACACCACCAGTCTTGCCCTGAGTACTTGACTCGGATTTATACTATGAGAAGGTTTCCTTTTTTTCCACAATTTGATACAATGGATTGCGGCCCTGCCTGCATCCAAATGATTGCAGCTTATTATGGTAGAAAATATACCTTACAAGAACTAAGAAACAGAAGTTATATAGATAAGGAAGGTGTTTCTTTAAAAGGCCTTAGTGAAGCTTCCGAAAGTATCGGATTTAGGTCAATGGCGGTCAAGATTCCTTTTGTAGATACAGATAATGCTCCTTCACTAAGGACTTCTCCCTTGCCAATAGTTGCGCATTGGAATCAAAATCATTTTGTTGTAGTTTATAAAATTGGAAAAAGACATGTTTGGATTGGAGATCCAGCATCGGGGATTCTTAAGTTAAGTATTGACACTTTTAAAAGTCATTGGCTTAGTGATTTTGATAAGGGAATTGTTCTTCTTCTAGAAACTACTGCGAAATTTAATTCTGAGGAGGTTCCAGAAGGAAAAGGTAATTCCATTCAGTTCTTTCGCTCATACATTCAGCCCCATAGTAAACTCATTGCTCAGGTGGTTCTGGGTATGATCATTACCGCAATACTTCAGCTTATATTTCCATTTTTAACTCAATCTATAGTTGACATAGGTATTGACAATCAGGATATAAATTTTATTTATTTAATTCTAATTGGTCAGATATTTATTTTTTTAGGACAAATTTCAGTTAAAGTGGTGCAGAGCTGGATATTACTGCATGTCAGCACCAGAATAAATGTTCAATTAATTTCTGATTTTTTACAGAAATTGATGCGCCTGCCTTTAGGATTCTTTGATACACGCAATACAGGTGATTTGCTCCAGCGTATAAGTGATCATAAAAGGATAGAAAACTTTTTAACACAATCCTCTTTATCGATACTTTTCTCTTCAATAAATATTATCGTTTTTGGAGCAGTTCTATTTATTTATTCCACAACTATATTCCTAGTTTTTTTAGTAAGCTCATTGCTTTATATTGGATGGATTGCTTTTTTCCTAAAAAGGAGACGGGAAATTGACTATTTAGCATTCAAGCAATTGTCTGATAACCAAAGTGCAATTATTGAGATTATTCAAGGAATGCAAGAAATTAAGCTGCAAGGCAGTAGCTTCAAACGTAGATGGGCCTGGGCATATATTCAAGCAAGATTGTTTAGGATTCAAATGAAATCCCTTAAAATTTCTCAATATCAAGATATTGGCGGAAACTCAATTAATCAGCTTAAAGATATATTCATAACATTTATAGCAGCTAAGTCTGTGATTGATGGATCTATGTCACTAGGCATGATGCTGGCGGTGCAATATATGATTGGGCAATTAAACGGTCCCTTACAACAACTCATCAATTTTATTAGAAGCGCTCAAGACGCCAGGATAAGTTATGAACGAATAAGTGAAATACACGAGCATAAAGATGAACAAGAAACGAATGGCAATAAAGTAAAATTTATACCAGATGGCGATATAACACTTAATGGATTGTGTTTTCAATATACCCCTGTTTCTCCATTAGTCCTTCAGGATATTACATTGAAAATACCAAGAGGTAAGATTACTGCCATAGTTGGAAGTAGTGGTAGTGGCAAGACGACATTGATGAAATTATTACTTGGTTTCTATCCTACTTCAAAAGGTTTTATTAAAGTGGGCAATACTGCATTGGAAGCAATAGATAAAAATATCTGGAGAGCTGATTGTGGTGTAGTAATGCAAGAGGGCTACGTATTTTCAGATACCATAGCAGAAAATATAGCCGAAAGTGATGACAAGGTAGATATAGACAAATTATTTTCTAGTTGTGAAACTGCAAACATCAAGGAATTTATTGAATCAATGCCTTTATCATATAATACAATGATTGGAGCAAAAGGAAATGGAGTTAGTCAAGGTCAAAGACAGCGCCTGCTTATAGCAAGAGCCGTGTATAAAAACCCGCATTTCTTATTTCTAGATGAGGCTACTAATGCACTTGACGCTATAAATGAAGGAATAATCATTGAAAACTTTAACAAATATTTTACTGGACGTACCGTTATTATAATAGCGCATCGTCTTAGTACAGTAAGACACGCTGATCAAATTGTTGTTTTAGAAAAAGGATTAGTGGTTGAAGTGGGAAGTCATGCCGATCTGATCTATTCTAAAGGTAAGTATCATACTTTAATAAGTAACCAGCTAGAACTTAGCATATAGAATTATGTCAATCACGGCCAGCGATTATAAAGAAAATAGCATTCGATTTCAACGAGATCGACTGATGGACCTAATTGGTAATCCGCCGGGTTGGATCCTACATTCTGGCATGATTATAATTAGTATAATGCTATGCATACTTGTTTTTCTTGCGTGGTTCATTCGGTTTCCTGATGTTATTTCAGCCCCTGTAGTGATTTATTCATCAAGTCCTCCAATTAAAATATATGCCAATCATTCCGGAACAGTTGATAGCATTTATGTAGAAAGTGGTGATACAGTCGTACCAAATCAAATTTTAATGTATATCGCCAATCCTGCTTTGTTAGAGGATGTGAGTAATTGGTCAGAGTGGGTGGAACAACTTATTAGCTCTACTGATCCCACCGAATTCATAATGGCCCCGCAAATTAATTTGAAGCTAGGCCATCTTAATAATTTATATACAGGAATTAATCAAAAATATTTTGAATGGCTCAGGATATTGCAGGACCGAACACCTGGAGAAAAAATTAGAATTCACCAAGCTGAAATTGAGAATATAAACCAGCTGGTTCAATCTATAGATAAACAAGTCTCCATTTTTGATAATGAATTGAGTTTGCAGAAAAAAAATGTCATTAGAGACGAAAAACTTTTAAGAGAAGGTGTTTTGAGCGAGGTTGATTTTGAAAAGTCTCAGTATACTTTTTTAGTTTCTACACGTCAAAAAGAGTCCTTTACAGCTCTAACCCTTAATCATATGATTACCATAGAGCAATTAGAACATCAAATTATTGAGGCAAAACTTTTACATACAAATTTAATAAATCAGGCTTTTATTGCTTTGCAGCAGATGGCTGTTGAAGCTAAGGCATCTATTGTTCAATGGCGACAAGAATTTGTATTAGAATCAAAAATTGATGGGCAAGTTATTATTCCTTCAGTTTTTAAAAAACATAATTATATAACTGAAGGGGATAATTTATTTAGTATTATTCCAATTAGTAGTGCTGTATCTTCTATAGCTCGTGCACGTCTCTCCAATGAAGGACTTGGGAAGGTTAAGAAAGGGGACAGGGTTTTAATCTCCCTGGATGCTTGGCCTTCTAAGCAGTACGGTAAAATACTAACCCAGGTTGATCTAATTTCTCCAATTTCACTCCCCAACGAAGAACATCAAATTTTTGAATTGATAATGGAAGTCAGTGTACCTCCTGTAACAACAATGCAAATTTCGCTGCCACTAAAACCAGAAGAATCAGGGAATGGTCGCATAATTACAGAAAATAGACGCATTCTAAGTCGTATACTTCAACAATTTATTCAATCTTAAACCTTATCAGGATGGGAATCATCGAACATGCTCAATTATTGGAGCAGATTCACAATTTAATAAAAAGCAAGAGCACAGGAACTCCGAGCTCCTTTGCTTCACATCTTAATATTTCAGAAAGAACACTTTATCGTATCATCGAAGAACTGCGTGATCGTGGTGCAGACATTGCATTCAACACGGCTCGAATGACCTATTATTATAGAAATGATGTCGAAATTAAGCTACAAGTCCGGATTGGAGACTCAGGTTCAAAGGTTAAAGGAGGCCAAGCTAGCATGTTTTTTGAAAAGGCTTTCAACTACGATTGTTTCTTTCTACCCTTTAATGATTGATAAAAGGCAGCAAGTTTTAAAGTATACGAATAGATCTTAAGTTATCTTTGGCTAAAATTATTTCATGGAGACTTTCAAAGTTATCTGCCTTTCAGAGAGAGATTGTTGTAGTGGAAGGCCCGTTGCACAGATTCAAATACTAGAAAATATGGTAAAATTTAAAGATCGGACAGAACGGACTTTAAGCTTTAGAAAAGAAACGTGGGAAGAAATTAAAGCAAAAATTATTGTCAGATCTCAATTACCTATTGAAATAACTAACTTTTTAACTTTTACGGCTTTAGAAAAGGACCAGATAATCAATTATATTAAAGACGAAACCAATATTGATGATAGATTGATATTTTATAGTAATAAATTTTGACATGGATATTGAAAATGAGAGACAAACATGGGGACGTCTGCTTTCTTGTAAAAGGCTAGAAGAGTTAATATCCAGTCAAACAGAACTTCATTGTCGTAATGAGTCTAGAAATCCATTTGAACGTGATTGCGATCGAATAACATATTCATATCCATTTAGAAGACTCCAAGATAAGACACAAGTTATCCCGCTTCCTGTGACTGATTTTGTTCACACACGCCTAACTCATACTTTAGAGGTTACCACCGTTGGCAGATCTCTAGGACGACTGCTTGAGACTTGGCTTTTCAATAGAAAGATTATTGAGACGATAAATATTGGAGATATACCAGCAATTCTTAATGCTTCGTGTCTGGCTCATGACATAGGTAATCCACCCTTCGGCCATTCTGGTGAAGCCTCAATATCTGAGTATTTTAAATTTGGAAATGGGAAGGATTATTTAATAGAGGAATACGGTGGTGAGGTTGTCGAAATTGGAGAGAATGAAAAAGGCCAACCAATTCTTGATTATAAATATAAAGATGATCTCTCGAGAATAAAATGTACTGATCTCAGATATTTTGAAGGTAATGCTAACGGGCTAAGAATTCTGACAAAGCATAATGATCAAGGATTAAATTTAACAGCAGCGACACTTGGAACTTTTTCCAAATATCCAAGAACATCTTTTATTCCAGGCGAAACTGCCTACGAGCGGTGGGATAAGAGTAGAGCTAGTCAAAAGAAATATGGTGTTTTTTACTCAGAACGTGATCAGTTTGAATTAATTGCAAAAGAATTAGGTCTAATAGAACTTTTTAATGATGGCCAAGCCTTGGCATATGCTCGACACCCTTTAGCTTTCTTATTAGAAGCCGCCGACGATATATGTTATCGTATTATTGATTTAGAGGATGGCATAAGAATCGGTCGAATTCCTTTTAAAGAAGCTGAATTGATCATGCTACAAATAACTATAATGGATGACAGATATTCTAAAAAGCAGTACGAAAACCTGAAAGATGATAAAATTAAAATTGCATATTTGAGATCAAAGAGTATAAATTATTTGGTGTTTCAGTGTTTTGAAGTCTTTATTAAAAATTACACTGCCATCATAGAAGGCAAATTTGATATGGATCTCCTTAGTCAAATTAAAGATGCAAATGCATATAAAGCTACAAAAGAGATAAGGGAATTAGTTAAAAAATATATTTATAAATGGGATGAGGTTCTTGCGCTTGAGGCAACGGGATTTGAAGTTCTCTCAGGTTTAATTGGTGAATATATAGAGGCTTCCAATTTATGTATATCATGTCCTGAGCTTGTTATGAGCTATAGAGCAAAAAAAATATACGACTTATTACCCGATCAATATTGCCATTTAGATGATGACGAAGAACGCTATTCAAGGTATTTGAAAGTTGCGGATTATACTTCTGGAATGTCTGATAGCTTTGCTCTCAATATTTTCCGTAAAATTAAAGGCATTCAAATCAAGTAGAAAAAGTTAAATCCCTATTGGTCGAATTACGTTGATATATACACAGTTTGCATTGTAGCTATGGGAATCAGCTAAAAATGAGAGATCCAAAGATATCAGACCAATCAAAATTTATTTCGTTGACTTTGATGTAAACAGAATTTGATTATTTCCTGCATCTACAAAAATGAGCAATAATTACACGGCAAGGAATTATGTTGATCTATTTCTGATTTAATTAACCTATTAACTTGTCACTATCAAGGTTGCCAAAGTGCCAGAGTATCAATGCCAATTAATGTAGTGAAGTTGAATTCGTGTTATAATGGAAATAAGCTTGTTGTAAATTGCAATCGATATCAAAAACTGTAAGTGGATTTCATATAAAAATCCTATGAATTCAGATTGTTGAATAAGTTTCTTAATAATATCACTGGCATTTAGGAATAATATAGATTTTCTTCCATGCCTGTTATTTTCAATTTCTTAAGACCTACATGAAATTTCTGTAGTCATATGTTTTTCCCTCAAATCTATTTAACAACCAGCCAATTCTAGCAATTTCATTAGACGTTTGTATTGTGGCTGGTAGTTTAGAATATAAGTCAAAGCTGTTCCAATTCATTTTGCTTAAGCCTAGGATCTCAGTTGCAATTGTGCCAATGTTGCTCGCTCCATAATGTTTTTTAATTTTTAAAGGGATCGGTATGTTCTTCCCACCAAGATAATAGCTTCTATTACTAGCTTTGACTGAGGGAACAATGCCATGAGTCCATAATAATGCTGTTAAACCATTTATAAGGAAGCATGAGCCGCGCGATAAAGGAAACATACTCGGCAATAAAACGCCATCTGTTAAATAAAGTGAAATAAATCGTGCGTTATCTTCAAAATTTATTTCAATAAGATCTATATGCTCAACTCCTGATTTTTTTAGACTATCAACGATTCCATTGATTTCATTTCTTTTAAAATGAGTTCGTTTGTGAACCACAACTCGTTTAGGGATATCTCCCATAGTATTATAAAAGAGTTCTCTAATGAGAGTTCCAAACTTGTAAGCATCCTGGTACGAGAGATAGGGATTATTTTGTTTATCAAAATAACAGTCGTCCACTCTGGATAACCTATATTTTAACCCTTGGCCTAGTGAATTATAAATATGGCTGCAACCTAAAACTACCTTATTTCTGTCCTTGTACCTACTAACACTATATCCAATACCTACAAAAGCTGTGCTTGTCTCTAAACCGTTTAAAACCCAAGGTGTGCGTTGTGCTTTAACATAGAAAGACAGAGAAAGCCACCAATTAACTTGGCACGTTTGCATATCAGATAATGTGCTTTCCTGAATAAACTGAGTGGCTATTTGTTTTTGTGCGGCATATGCTTTTATGTAATCATGCAAATCAAATTTTTCATGATCATTATCTATATCAGTGATGATGTTTAATTCATCAGGAATGAAAATAACTAGTACAAGTTTTTTACTAACTACTTCTAGTTTGTCGATTGCCCTTTTAATTTTACTTGTGAAGTCATTAGCAGATTGCATCACATCAGTAATAGGCAAGCTAATAGTAGTATCAAGCCAGAGATCTCTATTTACTTCAGGAACATTAAATGGAACCCCATAGGCATTTATGAAACCAGGATAATCTAAAAGGTAATCGGGGTTGAAGGCTTCCGCAGATTGAGCCTTGTTTAGTCTATTGAGAAAGGCATATAATGAATTTTGATGTTTCAATGGACAGATCACTCCTACACAGATTTCAGGTAAAAAAATATTCCCATTCAATAAAAAATCATACGGCTTATGATTAATTAACCCCCTCATAGGATGAAAGTCAGTTGTCAATGCACCTGAACGCCTATCAATAAATTCAAGTTCGGGTTCCTTGTATTGAATACCATCATGTAAAATAAATTTCTTGTTAAAACTATCGGGAATTCGTAATGGATATCCGCCCATCGCTTTGGATAGACGCACATGCATCGTATTAGAGCTCAGTGAAAATTTAAAACCAGTGCCTGATTTGATCGGGTATTCAAATTGTATATTCTTACCATCAGGAAAAAGTATTCCGGCCCATCTCTCTAGTTGATTATTGAACTTCATATTAGGTTGACCTCGAAGCAAAGTTTCATGATAAGCTTTTCCTACCTCAAATCTCAATACTTTAGGAATTTCTACTTTCGATTTAATGTAGAATGTAGGTTTTATATTAAGGAAAGCATAGGGTCTTCTGGCATAAGCATTGTTATCGAAAAATAATCCGATTTCAATAGCGTCATAAAGTTCATATTGGATTTCATTTTTAGTATATGTTCCCTTACTATTTGTAAGATATATTTTTTTATAGCCATCAGTTTCTAAATTATAAAGTTGGCAGAATGAATTAATAATTGCCCTTAAGTACAAACTTTTAAAAATGTTTCTCTTTTCAATTTCATCATATGTTACAGGAGTGCGCTTTATTTCACCTGATAGCCTACCAGAAAATACCTCACGTAGACCAGATTGAATTCCGAAAGCATATATCATCCCTTTCAAAGGGACGGCTACAATATTTTTTTCCTTTGTTACATCTTTTATTATAGTCCAAGGTTTTTCTCCTTCTTTGAAATACGAATCAAATTGAAAAACTTCTGTTGGAAGCGAAATTGGAAATAAGTTACTTTTCAACAGCACATGTGACTGCCGTACATCCATCGAAAAATTTGTCTTAACGAATTCATTATCTGGATTATGCTGTAAAAGGATGTTTACGTCATTTTCAAAAACCTCATTCCTGTCGAAGCACGTTTTAGAAATATGTATTAGTGTTGTATCAAAGCCTTCAGTTGAAATATAAAATCCTTTTCTGTTATTCGATTCTAGATGCTTCAATAAGTCTTCAATATCGGAATTCATATTGTAGCCAAATCCACACCAAAACAGCATCCCAGCTCCCTGTTTCGTATAAGCTTCCTTAATTGCATTCATGAGGGACTTGTCCCTACCACTGTATCCCATTATTATTAAATGCTTATCATATAAATGTTGTGAAAGAGCATTTATAAATGTTTCATGTTGGGTATCCAGTTCTGGTCCAGTATTTTTTAATGGGCCATATTTAAAATCCCCATGTAATGACACAACAAGTAGTTCGTTACTGCTAGAGGCCCTATGAATTCTTTCTGAGGTATCTAAGGACACAGCAACAGGAGTCAGACCTGACTGATGTGCAGCTTTCTCAACTAACCCATCGAAATTTGTTGTGAACACAGATTTTACCATGCCAAACTTTGCCAAAAGGCAAATTAACTTGTATCCTAAGTGTGGCTCTCTATTTCTGCAGATGTTCTCAAAATATTTCCGCCTAGTATCATCAATTGGGTATGCTTTAAGCGCATAAAAAGAATATTCCTCTGAGGCACTCTGCTTGGGATAACAACCTTCATTGTCAAGCCATTGTTGCACACTTCGCTGGACGGTTTCAGATTTGTATTCACTGTATTGCTTGGACAGGTTGGGATTTTTTGTAATGAAAATATTTTTTTTCCATTCCCATATGCAATCAACTGCAGATTGGATACCTGAACTAATAGAAGCACCAGCGCCCAATAAAAGAACGTGTCCTATATCTGTATTTTCTTTTAACGTTCTTAAAAAGGCGTCATATGGTAATTCATGCCTCATATGTGAATATATTATTTTGGTCCTTTTTAGTGTTGCCCAGAAAAGGGTTAGAAATATTCTTTAATGCTTATAGTTACTCCCATTTGGATGAAAGATATTTTATAAGCGAAAAGTTAAAATGAATGCAATTAAATTCAAAACAATAAAAGGCTAAGGAATTCTGTATCAAATAGTATGATAATAATAATCAAATTTAGTTGATTGACCTTATCTATTTGTTGCTATGATAGTAAGGGAGCTTGGCCATCCCATTCCCAAATTCTATCTTCTGTCACATCCATAATACTTTCGAATCCTCGGATAAAAATGTTGAGCCTGAATTACAGGGTTACCCTTTATGGAACCATACCTATGTCTATAATAATAGAACAAACCATGAAAACGTAGTTGCAATCCCATTGGTCCAATCTGACACTAGCATAGTTGCCGGGCTTATAGTAGTGACTTTCCAACCAAGCGGTGTTATAATTAATGGAATTACGAGACAGGAGGTATTTCTAATAGATGAAGGTAATACTAAATCAAAATTGGGCTATGCAACAAACATGTATAAATTTGAAGATAATATTTTCGGAGAGGCTTCAGAAGCAATGGAAGAAGCCTGTTGTGAATTGCAGCAAAAGTTTGCAACTGATCCTGAAACAGGAGTAGTACCATGTGCATGGGTGGAAATAGAACTTTGTTATGATGAGCTTACTAATAGTTCCTGGGTAGGAGGCCTACATAATATACCTCCACATCTTGATCACGATTTAGATGGAATCCCCAATGATCAGGATCAGGATTGGTATGAATGGTCTACTCGCTACAATGTTTCTCAACTTGATTTTCAAGATCATATTATTGAATGGTGGGAGGACAACTACGAAAATCAGTACGGAGACTATGAGCTATTTTGGGAAGATCCTGAGGATTGGTATGATGAAAACTCAGTGGCTTTAAATTTAGATTGGGATGAGTTTTGGGATGATATTGCTGATTTCTTCGATGACCTGTCAGGGGGTTTAGGAGATATTTTTGATGACATAGGAGGTTTTTTTGGTAATCTTTGGGATGATATTTGGGATGATGGAGGTTATGGATGTTATGATTGGGGTATTGACGCTGAAACTCCCATTGAAAGCAGAACGATAATCTGTAATTGGTTTTACATTTATGATTGCCCAACATTAACCAATCCATGGTGGACTTTTCATGAGGGGTTTGCTGATGCAGATGTTTTTCGTGATAGAGTTAATGATTATTGGCGAATAGAATTAATGGATAAAATTGATTTTTGGGATTTGTACAGTATTGCTCAGGGATGTGATCCTTGGTCAATAGATTTTGAACAGTGCGTCCAATATAAATACACTTTGGCAAGGAGGACTGCACTTACAAATATTATTAGCTATTATAATATAACTGAATATGATTTAAACCAATTAGATGAATTAACTTTGGATTGTCATTACACTGGCTTTGAAGATTGCGTTTTGGAAATTTATATGACTCATTTCAATTGGTATTTCGAAGATATAGATGGGTGATTAGATTATCAATCGAATGGAGCCTCATGGGATAACCATAGTCCAATCAGTCCTCAAACATTGCCTACTTTAAGTGCATTCAATAATGGTGTACCCCGTAAGCCAAATAATGCTGGATGGTTATATTATGCTGAGAATTTATATCCATTAGCGGGGGGCGATGTCGAAGCTGAATGGATTAATGATCAGGCAAATGGTGGCCAAAATCCCACTGATAATACATGTGCTTTAAGAATATCGATTGCACTAAATTCCAGTGGAGTGACAATTCCCTACATATGGAGTGATGATGATTCAGATGGTATTAAAGATAGTAATGAATCAGACATAACCGTTGAAGGAGATAACGGCAAATATTACTTTTTAAGAGCAGAGTTTTTAGTTAAATATTGTCTTGAAGTTTTTCCGACACCTGATATACATGTGGAACGTCAAGATGTACTTAATGGTGCTACACCGACGAACTCTTTAAGAGAAGTCCATGGACTTTATCTTATGGTGCCTTTTGAAGGTTCAAATTTGGGAGCATCAGGACATTGTGATTTTTATTATTATTCACCCTCTTTAGGATATTACAAAACTGTTTCTGGTATGAAATGGCAGCACATCGGTGATTTATACTTTTGGATCTTAGAATAATTGTCTTATGAGAATATTTAAATTAATTTCAGTATTTGGATTGATGTTAAATTCCTATTTAAATTGTTCGGCCCAAATCCCACGTAATGATTTAATCGCCTATTACAAACTGATCTTTTTTTATAGGTGTACTGAGCCTTTTGTTATTGACACGGGTTTTCGAGATGAAGTTTGTACCTGCTGTCCCGAATGGATGGATGATAGGAGTTTAATAGAAATTGATAGCATGAGTACTATAATCGGTGACGAAATCCGATTGGATGTTGAATCAATTAATGTAGAATCAAGTGGAAACTTTTATCCTTCCAGAGAATGCGTATTACATTATTGTCTTAATCAATATGATTCTAAAAATATGAATAAGATGGCAAAGGGGTTTGCAAGAAGGATGAAGAAAGTAAATCCAATTAACTACAGTAAATATTAACGAAGGTTTTGAGCGATTAAGTGGCTATGATAAGACGTCTAAAGAGTTACTGGAACATTTAATGCGCTAGTTTATTTAAATAAACGAATTTTTTTGGAAGATACTAAAGACAGTATGAACATTTATTCAACCTATGTCTTCCCTTTTTGTAGTCCAGAAGAGATAAGAAATTAAATAAATGAGTTAGTATCAAATCCTCTTCCGGCGGGGCAATAATGGTGTTCAAAAGTTAACTGGCTGATGTTTGTCTATCTTAAGTGTATATTATCTTGGTTTTTAATCTGTAAGCAACCCTAATTCCACAATTTCTTTTGAGCTTTTATGCTTAGTCTATTCTAATAACTCTTCATAGTAGTCATCATCTACTTTAAAGTAAACAAATTTACCCCTTCCTGATTAGGCTGGAACAGATCCTAGTTCATTTTTACAATTACCGCCTTCAGCAATACATTGAATGCCCTTGATTCTAGCTACTTCCATCAATAATGATGTGTATTCACAAAACATTTGAGTTGTATCACCAACCTTGTAGCTATAATCTTTTGAAGGCTGTAAATTATGCTTATGGTCTAGAAGTAGTATGTAAAAGTGTTCGTGATTCTCATCAAAGAATCCAACTACCCTACCCAAGGACATGCTAATTTGAGATTGATAAAAAGGAAATTCCTCATCGTTTGTAAATTCCGGTGAACGTGACCCCCTCATTCCGGTGATGTTGACCCCCCTAAAATGGAGATTTTGCAGTTGACTTTAAATGAACGTTCTGATTGCAATGTTTCAAAAATAGCTATTCAACGGTTTCCTGGCTTATTTTTTCTTTCTCAGTGATTCGCCTTTCAATTCTATCCGGTGTGCTTTAGCTGTTAAACGATCAAGGATAGCATCTGCCAGTGTGGGTTCATTTATAAACTCATGCCACTTTGCAACTGGAAGCTGAGATGTAATGATGATTGACTTTCTTGCATACCGATCCTCGAGGATTTGCAGTAGAACCAATTTGATTTGTTGATCGAGAGGCTGTAGACCAAAGTCATCCAGAATGATCAAGGGTGTGCGCTCCCAATGATTCAACTGCTTCAAGTATGTTCCATCCAGTTTTGACAATGTAACTTTTTCAATAAAGCGATTCATGTTAAAATACAACGTCCGATGTCCTTGCATACATGCTTGATATGCCAATGCACAAGCCAGATAACTTTTACCGCATCCTGTTGGACCTGTGATCAGGATAGGCTCTGCTTGTATTATGTAGCGTCCTTCAAGCAGAGAAGCAAACTGTTGTTTGGTTAAGTTTCTTCCAGAAGAACATTCCACATTTTCAGGATGTGCTGCGAGTCTTAACTTGGCAAGCTTGAGGTAATAAGTCATTCGCTCATTACTTCTGTTGAGCAGCTCTGCCTGAGTCATACTGGCAATCAAGTCATGAGCGTCTAATTGTTGATGCAAGGGTAATTCCAATTGGGATTGATAAAAACCAGACATACCCAGGAGTCTAAGTTGTTGCAATTGTTCAAGTGTTTGTGTTGAGTTCATACCTATATTGATTTTGTGGTTGGTTACTGATATTGTTCCGGCCCCCTGATGTTATCATGTCGAGGTAATGGGGTGGTATCTAAGAGATTTGTTTGTTTGTCAAGTCCTTTCTCCAGGATGCTGCATATCATCGTATAATTAATCCGTGTACCGTTTAGAGCTCTTTTGCAAGCAGCTTCAAGCCGAAGTTTGTCATACTTTTTTTGTAGCATGAGTACTCCATAACAGGACTTGAAGTTTTGCTGCGGATAAATGCTGGAGGATAAAATATGTTCAGCTGCTTGCCGGGTATGCTCTCCTATGTAAGATGCCTTCTGTAATAACTCGTCCTTGGTCCATCCTTTGATTTGAATAGCCTTTTGATGATGTGGTGGCATATGCTCATGAATCGTGTGATAGGCTTTGGTAGATGTATTTTTTTGATGAACAGCGATGCGTACATGTTCATAATATATCTCAACGGTTGAGTTATCATATAAGACTTTCACCTTCTTGCCTGCATACATAAAGGGTGCACTGTAATAATGACGACCCTCTGATAGTTGAACATGATAGTTGCGCTGAACAGTAGCTTGTACGGTCTTCTTCAGACAGAACACTTCGTTTGGCAATTTCTTCAACAGCGTTTTTTCGTGTTGATTAAATAGATCTCTGCGGCTGTAAGTAGAACCTTTGTAAGGTTTGTTGTTTAGCTTTTCAAGCCATTGCATAATCGCATAATTTAATTCCTGCAGGGAACAAAAAATGTGATTGCGCAAGGGACCATAAATATGATTGTAAACAATGTTTACAGACTTTTCAACCATAGCTTTATCTCTTGGCTTGTATGGTCTTGCAGCTGTGAAGCAAGATGAGTAATGCTCGCCTAACTGGTAGCACGCTTCTGTAAAAACCGGCTCATAGCGACTGGGCCGGCTAACAGCAGTTTTTAAATTATCACATAATACAGTTTGTGTCACACCTCCATAATACTTCAACATCCCATTGAGACAATCGATAAAATCGAATGTATTCTGAGTCCGTACATCCCGACAATAGATTAATCCACTATACGGTAAGACAGAGACAAACACATTGCATTTGATTACTTCTCCGCTCGTGGGATCTACGTAGGATAGTTTCTTTCCTGCAAAGTCAATCATGATAGATTCACCTGCCGTATGCTCTAGATGCATCACTACTTCTTTGTGGCGCAGATATTCATTGAAGTGATAGCAATACTGACTGTAGTTGTACCCTTCAAAATGCATCTCCTTATACTCTTGCCACAGCAATTGGCGTGTGACACCAGGCCTTTTTAATTCTGTTTCAGCTGTCGTAAAATGTTCAAAGAGTTTTGCCTGTCGTTCGCTTCGGAGATGAAGCACATCGTTATTAAAAGCTAAACCAGATAGTTTCTCAGTCTTAATATCAGTGGCAGACTCAATATTTAACCTGGCGAGATACTTCCTTACAGTATTACGGGCAAGCCCTACGTGACGAGCAATGGCTTTCACGGAGTATCCCTTTTCCAGGAGATTTAATATCAGTTTCACTTGTTCCATCTTGATTGTTTTGGCTGCCATTGTCTAATTAGTTAGAGACAAATGACAGATAAAGCAATCAGAACATTCTTTCAAGGGGGGTCAACATGCGCCGGAATGACAGGTGCTTAAGGGGGGTCAATATGCCGGAATGACAGCAGGCTTATGCCATCAAGTGGCGACACATTCACCGAAATGAGGGGGTCACATTGCTCCGGAATCTACATCGTTTTCGAATATGTCCTTTTCAATCCAATAGAAATCCTTTCTTTGCATAGGAATGTTGGTCGCACCCCAATTTATTTGATGAAACCTGTAAGCATCTCGAACCTTATAAGTAGTAAAGAATAGGCTAACTTTTTGCTCGCCAAGATCTTTCAACTTTACAAGTAATGATATAAACCATTTCGGCTCAGTATCTCCAAGTCCCAAATAAACAGGTTGTCTGAAATACTGGAAGGAAAAGGACCATTTTACTTCCTTGACAGGCTTGCCTTTTCATCCTAATTTGCACCAATCGAAACTGTCATGTGTAAAATAGGATTTATAACTCTAGTAAATTAGTCGAATAAGAATGTTCTATTTAAATTGCTTTTCAACGGCAGTTACTTATTTTTGTTCCAAACTAAACCTATTTATCATAATGGCAACAGATCGAAATTTTACAAATGGTGATTTAGTATATCACAAGTCAAATCCTGGACAGTACATGGTTGTTACTGAGGTAGTAGGCATAACTATAACTTGCTCTTGGTTTACCAATATTTCTCCTCCTTTTAATGGGGTCACAAATCAAAGAAGTACAAGTGATTTTTACGATTATGAACTAAACAAATCAACCAAAGTTCCTAACGGGTAGAAATTCCTTCAATTGGGCACGGGTCTTATGCTATTACGATATCAGGTTTTATAATGTTATGAATCTTTTAAAAAATGTGACACTCTGCCCAACTCCATTTGAATACCAGCTGCGTCAATGAAACCTTATTAAGGAAGGTTGAGAGGAGGGTGATGTTTTGGTATGATATTTTTATTAATACTTTACCAGTTGCACCTAGGGCTATGTTAGTATCTCTCTGAATTGCTTATGCAAATTCGTAAGAAATGGTCCAGGCTGGGGTTAACATAACCAAATTGCTTCCAAATTGCCAAACCATATCATTTGTTATTGGGCAGACTTATAAATTCTTCCGCATATGAGTTTGAAACATTTTAACATAAAATAGCAATTAAATACATTAAACTATATTGTTATATAAAAAAAATTGATTCATTGATTGTTATATATTAAAATTTACGCGATCATTACGTTCAAGGATAAGGGTAGCATTGATTCTTCAGGAGCAAGAGAATAATCTCTTTTTTCTGATTTTTTAATGAACTATTCTATCTTAAAAGTTGTAGGAATCTTTAGAAACAAAACTCCTATGGCCCAACTTTACCCTTTTATTAGGAAGCTTCTATTGATATTGTTGATCTTGTTTTATAGTGACAACAAGAAAATTGCAGCCTGCATCTCACTGGATACTTTAAAGATCCAGGACGGTGATCATATTTATATTTATAGTTACCCTGGAATAACAGCCTCTATAAAAAGTGAATTTATCATGAGTTCAGTAAAATCCATTAATAGATTAACCAACTCGGCTGCATTCTTAGAGGTTTTGATTCAATCAATCATTTCTTCAAATACGTATACAATTTCCAATACCATAGCGCGAGATCCCTTTGGCAGAACCGGACACGTCAATTCATTTCATGGTTATCCAAAAGGAGGTGGTTATATTAATGCTGGAACTTCAGTAGAACCACGCGACCTTGCTCACGAATTTTTCCATATCTTTCAGTACGAGAAAAGAGGAATGCTGCCTCCTTGTGTTTGCTATGAAGTTGATGCTTATTTATTTCAAGATCTCGTTTTATTGGAGGCTTACTTACCATTTTCGCACATTATTAGTGAAAACGAATATCATATGAAATATGTTGAAGCTTTAGATTATTTGGTAATTCGTGGCTATTCTATTAATATGTATAAGCAAGCCATTGCTTTTTTTAAACACAGTACTAGTAATGATAAAGAGATTTATAGTAAATTCCCTTTATGTACGGACAAGTATCTGGATATGCCTCTTATAGCTAAATTTCTTACAGTTAAATCCTAATCAAATGAATTCACTAATTCATAAAATTATATTGGTAGTTACTCTGATATTTACTTGTGCCAATAACTTTCTAAGTGCCCAAACTGTAACATTGGATTCAGTGTATTATACCAATTCCACCTCTTCCTATAATCCCTATATTATTGATAATTTTGACCCTAACTTTTCTTTGCCTCAATCTTTATCCAACTATGATCAAGGTCGCATAATTGTTGACATATTTATTAATAAAAATGGAAAGGTACTTGGCTTTAATATTAAACATATTAAATTAATTAGTACGCAATACGACACTATTGATTGCTATCATTATAGCACAAAGCCTGTCCTAATGACGGAATATCCAACGGCAGTTCAAATACTTTATAATGATGTTAATCATTATGTAAAAAAACTTATACTTAAAAAGAATCCAAGTCTCAAAAATAAGATTATTGATAAGTATGTTATTTCTGTACCTCTTCGGATTATTAAACGGAAGGATACTTTGCTTCAATCATCATTGAAAAAATCAATCAGCTATAATATTAATAATTAGCAATTTTTATAGGTCCTTTACAGTTGTCAATCTTCTTAATTTACTAAAGTAGTATATTTACTTAAGTTTGACTGTGTTAGCAAAATGCATTTAAATTATTTTATGTTTTGTTAATCAAAATATTCATCAATGAATGATTGATATAGTAAGTCTCTTTACCAATTTTAAGTGGCTCTAGCATGCCAGCCGCTGCTAATTTTTGTAAATAAACAGATGCGGTTTGACGCTTTGCTATTCCATTGTTCTCCAGAACCTTAATCTTAATATAAGGGAAGCTAAAAAGTAAATCACCCAATTCCTTTGAATATGAAGCTTTTAGGGTCTCCTTAAGCTTTCCTTCTGCATTTTTCTTAAGATCTAAAATTTGATTTATTTTTATCAAGGTCATTTCTGAGGTTTCTGCGATTCCATTTAAGATGAATAGGATCCATTCTTCCCACTTTTGTTTTTCAGTTACGTCTTTTAAAAGTCTGTAGTAATCTGACTTGTTTTGTATGATGTAATAGCTTAAATAAAGAACAGGAAGCCCAATAAGGTCCTTGAGAATTAAATATAGTACGTTGAGTATTCTGCCAGTTCGACCGTTGCCATCTGCGAATGGATGGATTGCCTCAAACTGGTAGTGGATTAAAGCCATTTTAATTAAGGGGTCTAAATCCAGCAGATTCCCATTAATAAATTTTTCAAGTTCAGAAAGTTTGCCTCTTATAAACTCTTCTCCCTCCGGTGGTGTATAAATAGTTTCTTTGGTTTGTGGGTTGACTAGTTTCGTTCCTGAGTTTTTTCGGACTCCAGCGCTGGTATTTTTCACTTTTCTCATAATTCCAATTAATAAATTGGTCGATATAAACCCCTTCTTCTGCATTTCCTCTAGACCCCAATACATCGCTTGGCGGTACTGCAAAACTTCTTTTGCGGCAGGATTATTTATATGGTCACCCCAATCAATGGATGCTTTATACAGTTCGTCTTGGGTAGTGACAATATTTTCAATAGCACTACTCTCCTTGCTTTCTTGAAGTGCAATTGTATTTAGCAGTAAACTAGGATTTGGTAGTGTCTGACAAAAGCCTTTAAGTTCTGCCAAAAGCTTATTTGCTCTGATTGCTTCCCGAAGAACTTCCTTCGTTTCTAAAGCCTGGATTGGAGGGAGATCCAGCAAAGCATTGTATGGTTTATTTCTATCATATTTGCTCATTTACAGATACTTATAAGATTTTCTAATATTGATTCAATCGACACGTCATAAAAACATGTCTAAAATACCTAAAATAATCGACACGTAATGTGTTCATGTCGATTGAATAAAGGTATCATTAGGAATAAGGTAAAAACTGCACGTTTCTAATAAAATAATGTATCAATCTTGTGCTTTAATCTTTCTATTTCATTGATAATCAGCACTTTGTTATATGTTTAAATGAAAAATTATTAGAATTGACAAAAGCCTGTATTAAACCAGGATTAAAACCTTACTTCTAATTCAGGTCACTAAGTTTATGTATTTATGATGCCATTTGAAGGCGTTGACATTCTGCAGAATCCCCATTTGCTCTGTGTTAGGTCAGATAGAAGGTGCGGCGGGCCAAATTTAAGGAAGAGCTGATGAACTGGATGAAAGCTTTGAAGAATGTTAGGGGTTTATGACAAACCTGGCATTTCTATTCCATCAGTCCGTCTCTCATTAATTTTCCATTTCAATTTTTAGTCTACATTTAGCAAAATGGAAACCTTTACGCTTCAGTGCTCATCCTTTGCTTGCCGGACTTCTGGCTCCAGAGCTGTTAAGGTTGAGGCAAATGATCTTCAAAAAGCTTTACTGAAGTATGGCAGGTGCCAAAAGTGTAAAGAGCTAATGAATGAAAAGGATACTAAGCGGGATAAGAGGAAATAATATTATTATCGCTTGAAGAGGAATAAATATGGATTTAGAAGAAACATATTCAAAGCTAGATGAGCTTTCTAGATTAAATTTATCAACCTATCCGGTGGATAATATTAATGATATTCTTAATGATCTCGGTCAAATTGAATCCATTTATTATAAACTTAAGAAGGGTGAGACTATTATTAGGGCTCGACCAAATAAGTCTGATGCTGAGGTCTTTAGCAAAAGGGATCAACTTTCTTATAAACCGGAACACCGAAATACCAAATATCAAAGAGCAAGTTCTCCCGATAGCACCATGTTTTATGGATGTATTATTCCTGAGATATTAGGAAAAGAAGATTTTGATATTGCCCGACTAACAGCATTTACAGAGGCAAGTAAAACTTTTAGAGACAATCCGTATGTTGCTGAAGAGAAATTAACATTTAGTAGATGGGAGGTAAAAGAGGATATCAATCTAGCCATGATAGCATATCATAGCCGATTCTTAAGGCAGGGTTCTTTTGTGGATCATTTGAATAAAAGATTTCGAAAGATTCTGAAAACGACTATGGATTTTGATTTGCTTTATAAATCCCTTGTAATTAACGAGTTCTTTAGTGATCAGTTTGCAAAAAGGATTATTAGAGAAGATTACGATTACCTGCTATCAGCACTTTTTACTGAACATGTCATTAAGCAAGGCTTTGAGGGTGTGTTTTATCCAAGTGTACAATCAGATGGCAAGGGGTATAATATTTGCCTGACACCAGAGGTTGTAAATTCTAAGTTGAAGTTGACAGTCGTAGGCGAAGGCAGGTTGTATAAGTATGGCAAGCACTCAATAGTTGGTAATGAGATGGAGTCATTGATAAGTGATGATACATTGCCTTTTACCTTTACAAGGGTTTCAGGACAAAATTATACTTCTCGCACTGCTGCTATATCTCGGATCGAAAAAATGAGACTCAAGGAGGTAAAAAATTTAAAAGGTAGACTTTAAATAGTTATTGCTAACAGATGGCAACTAAATAAGAAGTACAATGCAACTGGACTAGATAATCATATTATAAATAATAGAGCAAAAATGGCAACAAGGCAGGTTTATGAAGATGACAATGGGAACCAATTGGATTTCTACATTAATAAAGACAGTAAGTTATTTATGCAAATTCAGGCGGCTGACAAAGACCCATATGTAGGAGTGGGCTATATCGTACTAGAAAAGGAGGATGTGTCTGAAATGATAGAGCACCTAAATGTACTTGCCGCCTCAATGCAGGATTAGTTTCTTAGCGTGAGTGAAGTCTTGGCTTTTATTATTCTTCCTCAGAATGGGGTATCATCATACTTGGAGTTCCTTTCAAAATTGCTCGGCCATAATTCTTAAAAAGTGATCGTTCAACCCGCAATACTTTATCACCTAGTTCTTGAGATATGGTATGATGGTGAATACTGGTATAGTGGCGGATCTGTTCATTAAGCCTGACCGGGACTAATAAATTATACTGTTCTAAGTAGAAGTTATGATTTTCAATATTCAATTGGTTGTCCCTTAGTCCTGTAGATGGTGTATTGGGCAAGGATTCAATTATCTCCTTGACTGCATCCTTGATCTCGTTAATGGCATGGGTTAAAAACTCCTGTTCTGTCATGGTGTAGAGATATACCTGGATCAGAGCAATCAAAGTAATTACAATCCAATTGTTCGGTTAATTGCATAAGTTTCTGTTCCACGTGGGGTGTAAAATTACCGTTCTATGACGTTCTTGCAGCAGTCCATTACTCCTCGTAAAATTGGCACTTTAAATATCCAATAATTTTACCTATTCCTCTTTGTCACTAAATTGATTGACAAAAGAATCACCACCGTCATAAATATCGTAGAGTGATGCCGCACCTAATGCGTCCTTATCAGATTTGGGCAAATGGTAATGGGACTTGAGGATCCCATCATTATCTAAGGCTTCCTGGTCACTCTTTTTAATTTCGTGACCACGGTTAATTAAGGCTTTCATGTCGTTGATTGACATGTCTTTATATTCTTTGGCGTTAGCCTTCATTTGCTGTAAAATCGAGTTCTTCATTTTTGCTATCGGATTTTATCAAGTAAAGCTCTGTTTTCTCTCAGGAGTTTTAAAAGCCTTCGTGAATATTTGTTTTGTTTTGATCCAATTACGCCCTTAACAAATGTCTCAGCGACAAATTCATTAATATTTGCTTGGGCATAAACTGAAATGGGTATTCTTCCTTGCTTTGTATCTCTTAAAAAGCTTTTATAAAGCGAGGCAATTGATTTATTCAACTTAGAAAGTTTTGGGTATCTACCCTCAATTCTATCAACCCAAATTGAATGTCCTAACTCATGAACCACGATGTATTGAAGTGGTGTTGTTGCCGGAACAGACCATTTGGATTTAAACTCCTTTCTAAGATCTTTGATAATCTCTTTAGATGATCGATTATAATCTTCTGGTAGTGAATTAACGAGGAGCATTCATTGCATCATCTATCTTTGCGAATTCCAAATCTTTTAGAACGAGTATACTACCATCAGTTAAACTTACGGTAACATTCGAATTGGTACCACGGCTACATTTAAGAATTGTATTAGCATCCAACGTATAAATTGCCCCATCCAGTCCAGTGACTTGTAAAGTTGCCATATGAATTATTTTAAAGTGTAAATCTTACATTAGAAAAAATCTGTCTTTCGCATTCAACAATACTTTCCTTACAACATCTTGTGATTCACCAAGTATATATTGACGAAAGGAAGGGCTTTGATCTTCTTGATCATTTAAAAATGTATTCAATCTTTCAGCAGCCATATCTGGAATTTCCTTTTGAACTTGGATCATAGCTTCGGTCCATTTAGTTGCCTTTGTGAAAACTATATCCTTATCAGGGGTGTAATCCCAAATTTCTTGAACCTTCCGGTTTAATCCGTTTTCCAAATTGGATAAAAATTCAGGTGTAGTCATAGAAAATTAGGTTTGGAACCATAAATGAAATTGATCGATAATTAATTCCCTTCAACATATCAATTATTTCTTACATCTATCCGATCTATTAGTGAACTTTGTACCATATTCGTTGGAATATAGTACAAAGGCTGGTAGCTGCATAACAGCCTGGAATTCCTCTGTCGATGAAGTGTATTTGGTAGCTCTTTCCCTGCTCCGTCAAAAACAATAATTAATCCATTCAATACTAAGCTTTGAATAGCTTTAGAGATGATCATTAAGCATAGCCCGATCTTCTCCTTAAACTGATTTATGAGAGACCTATGAGACGTCTGAGACTAAACTCAGTATAGATCGATTGGCCAAGTTTTTTAATTTTTCCAAAGTAATTGATGGGGAATTTGGGTGGCAAGTTAAGCAGATTCGAGGATACCTATATGGTTTCTAGGACGACTAAAAACTCTTAGAAACGGCCGGGGTATCGGCCTAAATCAGGTTTTAAAAATTTGCTTTGGATCGTGTTTTTGACAAAATCCTTTTCCAAGAAGTCATACAAGATTCAATTAGTAGTTTTGGTTTTTCTAGGATCTTTTGGACTTTCAGTTTTTCGTAAATGAAATTAACTTTGGGCTTTCTTTGATTAAGGAAGGTATAATTGTATCCTATTTGTACCTATATAATTAACTTATATTATAAGTGACTGATATATAATTTATTACATCACTAGGTTACTTTTGCACGCCAATATTGAAAAAGGATGGGTAGGATATTCGAAGTACGTAAGTCAACAATGTTTGCCCGGTATGACCGGATGGCTAAACAATTCACGCGCATAGGGAAGGAGATTGCCATTGCTGTCAAAGCTTCCGGTCCTGAGCCCGACTATAATCCTTCATTGCGACGGACTATTCTAAATGCCAAGAGCGTCAATATGCCCAAAGACAAAGTGGAAGCTGCGATCAAGCGGGCCATGGGCAAAGACACAGCCAACTTTGAGGAGGTCCTTTATGAAGGGTATGGACCCCACGGTATAGCAATCATTGTCGAGTCTGCTACAGATAACATTGTACGGACAGTGGCTGATGTGAGGTCTGTGTTTAATAAAGGTGGTGGAGCCCTCAGCACCAGCGGAAGCGTTAGTTTTCAGTTTACTAAAATGGGTGTCTTCAACCTTCCTCCAAAGGATCTCGATCCGGAAATGCTGGAACTCGAATTAATTGATTCAGGCCTTGAAGAAATGGGAGAAGGGACGCTTGAAGACGGCCGAGAGGTCCTTGTGGTCAGGTGTGCGTTTACAGATTTTGGTAATATGCAGAAGGCCCTGGAGGATAAGGGCATTCCGGTACTAACCTCTGAATTGGAATGGATCCCGTCCACTCCTGTTGAGCTTTCCGAAGAGCAGGCAGAAGATGTGCTGAAACTTGTCGCCAAGCTTGAGCAGAACGAAGATGTACAGCGGGTTTTCCACAATTTGGCTTAGAAACCGTCTTGTCTGGAACTTGCCAGACTGAATTTCACAATTTCGTATTCAATGACACGTATATCCTCTAATGTCCCCGGCTAAAAACGTCTGGTGGCACCACTAGTTGTGCCACCACTAGTCGTGCCACCACTAGTCGTGCCACGAGGTCCTAACCTTCTGAATATCAGGATCCCCAGAGCTGTTTTAACATTTAATTCAGGCTTTTTCAAATCCGCGACAGTATCGCACGATCAATCGTCAATCTTCACGATTACTTCATTTTTTGTCATTTCATTTGAACGTATATTCAAAATATACCGACCTGATGCAACATCAGGCAACCCGTCGACGTAGATTTCATTTTTTCCGAATTCTAACAGGTTCGTAGAAGACCAATGGATCTTTCCTGTGACATCATACAGTAGGATTTCGTATAAACCCTTTTTCGCTATCTCTACCTGGTAAGTGAACGACTGAGAGAATGGATTTGGAAACACAAAGAAGGAATCCGGGGTCGTTACTATTTGAGCTTTAGGAAACGTATGGAAATCGTTTGTATCAACCCCAAATGAAGTCCTACACTCCCCTCGCAAAACGCAACCATCTCGTAAAAGGCAACCAAATCCGCAAGTGTATCCCATTACTGTTACACCAGGAATTTCATAAACACGCTCTTCCAGTTTGATGTCGTGATCTTGCTGACTCACAAATGAAGAGACGGTTACTCTTGGTTCATCATATCCAGTCATAGAAAACAAGATATTCTGATCCACATAAGATGTCTCTTTGATTGGGATGGTAAGCTTGTATGTACCATCCTCACCGGCACTTCTGCCTATAGAGTGATCTTCGAGATAAACTACCGCACCCACTAATGGATCACCATTCTTATCGGTAACTTTCCCAGAAAGATTAATGTAGCAAACATCTAGCCTCACAAGCTAGCATCTTATAATACTTCCTTCAGGCAATAAGGTTGAATCTTCCGGTAACAGTGATGAAATTTGAGCGTGCGATATAAACCCTCCAGAGAAGATCGCCACCCAAAATAATTTCTTTTAAGATTTTTCATGGCTCCTATGTTTTGATAATTAATTGTGATCAAATTATCATATCACAAATGCCTCTACTATCAAAAAGTCACAGAGGAAATCATTGTAATTTCAGAAAATACCAATTGTCTCTCTCAGGACAAATTCTCTTTGCAACAACAAAATTTAGAAATAAAAAAAGGCCATCGTTTAACCGATGACCATTCCTGGATATGAATAAATAATAACGCTTAAACTACTATTCAATCATTACTTTCCTGAGCAATAATTCTTTGTCTGTTTGAATGAGAATTGTGTAGAGGCCCGGTGGTACGCCGGGAATATTAATTTGGTTATTTACGATTTGACTGTTTAATACCTGACGGCCGTCAAAACTTGTCATTATTACTTTTGAACCTGCAGGTAAGTAGTTTCCATCATTGTACGTAACGATAAAGAAATCTTTTGCAGGATTCGGAAATACGGTGAGCTTATCATCATCTACGAACAGAGTAGGTATCAAGCCAAATTTGAATGTATTTGAAGTGGCCTCGCATCCAGAAGTAAACGTTGTAAAATGCAACTGGTAAGTACCAT